>CAZZJD010000196.1:0-3961 GCA_964654305.1 uncultured Chitinophagaceae bacterium | reverse complement strand
ACTGGTTGCAAAAGGTGTTGGACTGGAATCAATTGAATGAGGACAATACCCCCAAGCACGTACTATTTATATGTCATTCTTTTCAGATGGTCTGTCGTTTTTTTGAGGTCGGACATGTTTGTAAAAGAAAGTCTACTTCATTCGGGGTTTTCCCAGTACACAGAATGCCTAACACTTCAGATGAAATAATATTTGACGGTTTAAAAGATCCTTTTTATGTAGTAGATAGTAGGGATTATCAGTTGATTCAGCCGGATTTTAAAAAATTAAAATCGATCGGCGGAAGAATTTTGTGTATTGAAAAAGAAAGGCCTCATGTGCCATTGGAAAGGGCGATCATGGCAATCCGTTTTAATAAATATATGGTAGGCACCCAATTTCATCCGGAAGCAGATGCGATCGGTATGAGCATGTATTTACAAAGAGAAGACAAAAAGAATACGGTGATTGAAAACCATGGATATGAGAAGTGGAAAAGCATGATCGAACATCTGGAAGATCCAGATAAGATCTTATGGACTTATCAGCATATATTCAGTAATTTCTTTTCGCTATCTCTGCAATCAATTAATGCTTATATATAACACTTATGGTATCTTCCATTCGTACTGAATATAATGCGGCGTTTACGAAAGAAAAATACGACGATTTTTTAAAAGATCTGAATGCGGTGTACCCCGCTGTAATTGATTTTAGGATTGCTGAAACGCCCGTATTTGTTGACAGGTCTTTCAGGGCAAAAATGGAAGAAGCCTGTGAGTATATTATTGATCTAGTCAAAAAGGAGTCATTCAGAGAGATGACAAAGAACGCTATCCCTCCTGATGAATATATTCCTGGAAAAGAGGGATTCCCTCAGATGATCTGTTTTGATTTTGGTGTATGTAAAGATGCTGAAGGAAACTTGATTCCTCAGTTGATCGAGATGCAGGGCTTTCCAACCATGTATGGATTTCAGGCCTATTTCCCTGAAGTGCTTCGCAAGCATTTTCATATCCCCGATAATTATAGTCATTTTTTTAATGGATATACCATCTCTTCATATGTTGCTATGTTGAAGCAACTGATTCTTGGCAAATATCTTCCTGAAGAAGTTGTACTGTTAGAGTGGAAACCTTATCAACAAAAAACACTAATCGATTTTTTGTGTACTAAAGATTACGTGGGTATAGAGCCGGTATGTATTAGTGAGTTGATAGCGGAAGATGATAAATTGTACTACATAAAAGGTCAGCGCAAAATTCAAATCAGAAGAATTTATAATCGGGTGATCTTTGATGAATTGAAACATGCGGTAAAAGACATGACCCAAATAGTTGATCTTACCAAGCCTTTTGATGTAGAGTGGTTGCCCCATCCGAATTGGTTTTATCGTTTAAGCAAATACACATTGCCTTTTATACATCATTCTTATGTTCCTGAAACATATTTTCTAAATGAAGTTAAAATGCTGCCTGATGATCTTTCACAATTTGTTTTGAAACCTCTGTTCTCATTTGCAGGCCAAGGTGTAAAAATCGATTTAACACAAGAGGATATTGATCAGATCAAGAATCCGGAACAATATATTTTACAACGCAAAGTGGATTATGCGGCTGTAATTCAAACACCTGATGAGCCGGCCAAAGCAGAAATTCGTTTGATGTATGTATGGCCGGAGGGAGATGAAAGGCCACATCTCGCAACCAATCTAACCCGATTAAGTAAAGGTAAAATGATTGGGGTGCGATATAATCAGGATCGTGAATGGGTAGGAGGAACTGTTTCTTTTTTTGAGCAGTAATCTATGCTACGCCACTAAGAAATTCTTTTCCGATATAGTCGACAACATCTTTAAGGTTTCTCTTCTCTTTATATACGGCAAGTTGCCTGTCTGCCCCTGTTCCCTTTGTAAGAATGTCAGGAATTTTTTCAATGATGTGGCGATTCCCTAATTCGTCAATGACGTCATCTACAAAATCAATCAGCTCATAAATCAATGCACGGGTATCAATTTCTGCTTCTTTGCCAAAATCGATCAGACATCCATCCAGACCGTATCGGCTTGCTCTCCATTTGTTTTCATTGATGAGGGCACGCTGATACTGAATGAAATTCATATTCTGCATGCGTAGTTTGTATAGTTTGGCAGTAATCGCTTGTACCAAAGCTGTAATGCAAATCGTTTCGTTTACGGTCATCGGCACATCGCATATTCTGTATTCAATCGTATTGAAGAATGGATGTACGCGTAGATCCCACCAGATTTTTTTTGCGTTATCTATACAGTTTGTTTTGATTAGTAGTTCAACAAAATTGTCATAAGCTTCTATGCTGTCAAAATGCTCTGGAATGCCTGTTCGAGGAAACTTGTCAAAAACTTTTGTCCGAAAAGATTTATAGCCGGTTTCTCTTCCTTCCCAAAAAGGAGAGTTGGTGCTTAGTGCATAAATATGCGGCAAAAAATATCGGACGGAGTTGGCTAGTTGGATGGCCATCTTTCTGTTTTCCATCCCAATATGAATATGTAATCCAAAAATCAGATTGCTTCTTGCCGCTTCCTGTAGTTCATTTATGAGTTGATTATACCGAACATGATCTGTAATTAGTTGATCCTGCCAGTGGCTAAACGGATGTGTGCCACTAGCACCTACAGACAATCCTAAATTTCCAGCGATGCCACTAATTGTTTTTCTGAGATGGGAAACATCTTGAAAAGCTTCATCAATATCTTTGCAAATATCAGTCCCTACTTCAACTACAGCCTGATGCATTTCCGCTTTTACTTTTTCTTTAAGAGCTTTTTGTCCTTCGGAAACAATTTTTTGTTCATGGCTTTTCAGTTCCCGAGTTTGCGGATCGAATACCATGTATTCTTCTTCTACACCTATGCTGAATTGTTTATAATTGATACCGTTCATAAACAATACAAAATTTATGAATTAAAGAGTTGTTTGTGTAAGAGGCTATTGCGAACATAATCACCCCAGGTGAGGTTATCAATGCCGGCTTTATGTTCCTTGGCTCTTTCAATCGCATAAGTGGCGGCTGTTTCAACTACCCAATCAAAGTTTTCCTGACCTACACTATTGATGTCTGCATCCGGAGCGGGATTGCAGAAGTCAATGGCATAAGGAACTCCATTTCTGACTGCCAGCTCCACCGTATTGAAATCATACCCTAGATATTTGTTGATCCGCAATACGATATCTGTCATTTGTTTCAGTCTTTCTTCTGTGGGCTTGAAGTCGGCCACATATCGAAGATGATGAGGATTGCGCGGCTCGTAACTCATGATTCGTACATATTTTCTTCCAATACAATAGCAACGATAATATTCCTCAAATTGAATTTCTTCTTGCAACAACATTACAAGTTGACCTGTTTCGTTATACTTTTCATAGAACTCATTGGAGTCATGAAGTTTATACACGTGCTTCCATCCGCCACCGGCAAAAGGTTTCATGTAAGCAGGGAAGCCTACATATTGAAATATTTTTTCCCAGTTGAGCGGATAAGAAAGATTTAAAAACGATTCATCTATGGTATCATCTGGCCTTTCTTTGGAAGGAAGAATTACTGTTTTTGGAACCGGCACATTAATTTTTGTCGCAAGTGCATTGTTGAAAAACTTTTCATCTGCACTCCACCAGAAAGGGTTATTAATAACTGCCGTGCCACATAAGGCAGCATTTTTTAAAAAAGCTCTGTAAAAAGGAACATCTTGCGATATCCGGTCAATGATAACCGTATATCCGCTAGCTTCACCCTGTATCACTTTATCAATTAACACAGGTTCTGCAATGATGTCTTTTTCCTTTTTGCTATTGATGCGATCAATGACTGCCATCGGGAAAGATCTTTCTCTTCCGAAAAGGATACCAATTTTTTTCATTTTAATGGATGGTTTTAGAGGTTGGGGTTAGGTTTTAATCTTCGATGACAATATAAGGCAGAAATTTCAAAATTTAATGACAGCTTT
>CAZZJD010000195.1:0-3997 GCA_964654305.1 uncultured Chitinophagaceae bacterium | reverse complement strand
CCAACTGTATTTGAAGGGTTCAGATTTGATTAACCAGTAGGCCATACATTTCGTTTGTCGTTGTTCGTTGGTCGTTGATCGAACAAAAAACGACCGATGAACATATTCATCTATTATTAATTCTTAATTATTAATTACTAATTAACTCCCGGTCGCTAACACATCCGCAATATGCATCGTCTGAAGATCAAATCTTTTCTCATTGATATATCCCTGAAGATGCATCAAACAACTCAAATCGGTGGAGATCATATATTTTGCACCCGTATCCAATGCATGCTTTACTTTCTGATCAGCCATGGCAATAGAGATAGGTTCAAACTTCACTGAGAAAGTTCCTCCAAAACCACAGCAGGTTTCCACATCATTCATTTCTACCAATTCGAGTCCTTCTACATGCTGAAGTAATGTACGGGGTGATTTCTTAATACCGCATTCTCTCAGTGCCGCACAACTATCATGATATGTTGCTTTACCATGAAGTTTAGCCCCCTCTATTTTTTCAACTTTCAATACATCGGTCAAAAATTCACTGAACTCAAAAATGCGTTTCTGCATTTCTTTCACTACATTATGCTGTGAGGAATTATCAAAAATCTTTGGATAATAATTTCTTATAAAACCGGTACAACTGGCACTGGGCGAAACGATATAATCTACACCTGAAAGATCATCGATCAGTTTGGAAGCCACCGCACGGCAATCCTCTCTGAATCCGGCATTATAGGCCGGCTGTCCGCAACAAGTTTGCTGTTCGTTATACGAAACTTTGCAACCAACTTTCTCCAATACACGTATCATATTGAAAGCCGTATTTGGATAAAGCTGATCCACAAAACAAGGTATGAATAACTGAACATTCATGGTAACGATCCTCTGAATTGACGATTTAGCTGAATCATTTTTAAAGCCGTGATAGCAGCTTCTTCTCCTTTATGTCCGTGCTTCCCTCCTATTCTTTCCGTTGCTTGTCCCTCATTTTCTACAGTTAGCACACCAAAGATCACCGGACGATCCAGCATCAGATTCAATTGTGTAACACCCTGTGTTACCGACTGACATACATAGTCAAAATGCGGTGTATCGCCCTTGATCACACAACCTAGTGCAATAATAGCATCGGGCTTACCATTTTTAAAATCCTGTGAACGCTGCTTGATAGCAAAAGGAATTTCTACTGCACCCGGCACAATGATTGTTTGAATATTGGCCATACCCATCTCATCAAATATTTTACGACAGCCGTTTTCCAGTTCATTGGTGATGGCGGCATTCCATTCTGTTTTTATCAAAACAATACAGGCACTCTTGAGATCCGGAGTGCCTGCATGAAACTGCAAAATTTCTTTATTGGTTAATCCCATGATTAATCATTTTCAATAACACCTAGCTTGGCAAGATATTTATCTGCAACTGCCGATTTTTCTGATTTCGGGTATTTTTCTTTTAGGGTCTTGAATACTTCAATCGCTTCTTTATTCTTGCCTACAGATGTATATGCCAAGGCAGCGAGATACAAATTTTCTGAGGAAGTATATTCATCCTTATCATTCAGATTTCCAGCTTTCAGGTAGTATTCAATTCCTTTTTCCTGCTTAGCAGAACTCATATATGCATCACCAAGCATTCTCCAGGCAGCACTTTGTACCTGAGTAGCTTTGGTTGAAAATTGTTCCAGATACTTTATAGCATTTGCAAAATCATCCTGACGTAAGTAGATAGCACCGGCATAATAATGTGCAAGGTTGGCAGCATCCGTGCCGGAATAATTCTTGATGATCTTTAAAAATCCAGCATTGGTCCCATCCCCATCAAGTGCTAACTTGAGTGAATCTTTAGCAAAATATTCTTGTGCCTTACTGATCGCATCATTTGCCTTTTTTTGTTTGGGGGCTACTACCCATTGCTGGTAGCCTAACCATCCACCTACAATAAGAATGATCGCTCCTCCTGCATAAATGATAGGCTTAGAAAATCTTGACCAAAAATCTTTTGCGGTTGCTACACCATTTTCTTCTTTGATACCTGATACTGTCTTTGTTGTGTTATCTGCCATAATGTTCAATTCAAAATGTCGGCTAAAATAGGGATTAATCTGTGATAAAAGGATAATCTTCCTGTACATATACATCCTTCAGCAACTCATCTTCGGATGGCCAAGGGCTTTCTTCAGAGAAAGTAACGCTTTCTTCCACCTGAGCGCGTACTCTTTCATTCATCACTTCGATCTCGGCTTCTGTAACACTGAATTTCTCCAAAAGCATTTTTTTACAATGCTCGATCGGATCTTTTTCCTTGTACTCTTCTACTTCTTCTTTAGATCTGTATTTCTGAGGATCACTCATTGAGTGTCCTTTATAACGATATGTCTTGATTTCCAATAAAGTAGGTCCGCCACCCTGACGCGCACGATTAACCGCACGGATGATACCCTCGTGTACAGCTTCGGGACTCATCCCATCTACCGTATCACCGGGCATGTCATAAGCATCAGCCAATTTATAAATATCTATTACATTGGAAGTACGTTCTACAGAAGTACCCATTGCATAGTTGTTGTTTTCGCAGATAAATATCACTGGCAACTTCCACAACATAGCCAGATTGAATGTTTCATGCAACATACCCTGACGTGCAGCACCATCCCCGAAGAAGGCTAAACAAACATTATCAGTGCCTTTATATTTTTCCGCAAAAGCAAGACCTGCTCCAGTTCCTATTTGGGCCCCCACAATACCATGACCACCAAAAAAACCTACGTCAACTCCGAAAAAGTGCATACTGCCTCCTTTCCCTTTGGCACAACCGGTAGCCTTACCATATAACTCTGCCATACAACTTTTTGCACTTACGCCTTTAGCAATGGCCAGACCATGGTCTCGATAAGCAGTAATAAATTTATCATCTGGACGGGTAGCTGTCATAGCCCCTGCAGCTATAGCTTCCTGTCCGATATAGAGATGACAGAAGCCTCTGATTTTTTGCATTCCATAAAGTTGACCTGCTTTCTCTTCAAATCTTCTTAAGAGCAGCATCAGTTCGTACCAGTACAAATAAGTTTCTTTCGTAAATTTTGTTGCCACTTGCCTAATTTTTAGAGCGGCAAAGATAAGGGAGGGCAATGATATTCAGATGGATTGTGAGGCAATAATCCTAATATAACAAGCTATTCTTCAGCTTGATGACCCCCAGAATTCCTTCGCGGATAATCCCTTTATTCATTTTGCTGACACCATATTTACGGTCAACGAAAGTAATTGGCACTTCCTGTATGTTGAAGTTCATTTTCCAGGCAGCATACTTCATCTCAATCTGGAAAGCATAACCCACAAACTGAATATTGCTCAAATCCAATTCTTTCAGTACATGAGCTCTATAACAAACGAATCCGGCTGTAGGATCCATAATCGGCATTTCCAGCAGCCAGCGAGTGTACCATGAAGCACCTTTTGAAAGGAGGATGCGCGTACGGGGCCAGTTTTTAACAGCCCCTCCTTTTACATATCTACTTCCCACTGCAATATCTGCCCCATTTTTACATGCCTCGTACAATCGCACGAGATCCGCGGGGTTATGACTGAAATCGGCATCCATTTCAAAAATATATCGGTACCCTCGTTCCAATGCCCATTTAAAGCCCAGAAGATAGGCTGTTCCAAGCCCTAATTTACCAGGCCTCTCGATAAGGTTTAGTTTATATCGATAGGTGGGAATCATTTCCTTTACAATTTCAGCTGTTCCATCAGGTGAAGCATCATCAATGATCAACACATGAAATACTTCCTTTAAAGAGAGGATGGCTTCGATAATGCCTTTTACATTGTCGCGCTCATTATAAGTGGGTATGATAACTACTTTGTCCAATGTTAGCTGAAAGATTTTGGAAAGATATATTATTTCTTTTTAAAATAAACACGATTTCGAATTTCGGTCAACTTCTGCTTTGTATGGAGGGAAAACTCTCCATTCATCATCCAGTCGTAGTACTGAGGTTCTT
>CAZZJD010000194.1:0-4024 GCA_964654305.1 uncultured Chitinophagaceae bacterium | reverse complement strand
CAATTTTAGCTCTCTAACTTTTCTGGTTTCCTCAAATTCTTCAAATATTTTTTTTATTTGAATAATCTGCAGGTTTTATAATTATAACATCTCCCAAATCCTTAAATGAATGCTCAAGTACCCCACCTCTTAATAAAATGATATAGAATTGACACCCTCGTTCTTTTTTTAGAAAATGAAGCAGATTCAATAATAAAATTGGTGCCCCCGTTGCGGAAGCTTCATGAATAATAACACAGACTTTAGTATTTTCTATTTTCAACATTTTTGATATACCACTACATTATTGAGATAAAGTTGCATGTCATTTTTATAAAACCTCTTAAATAAGATCGAACATAAGTTTGGGATAAGAATAAAAAATATTTTATAGGGCATACGGAGTAAGGCATTGTTTTTTACATAAGGATAAAATTTATCATAATACAAAAGTATTTTTAATTGTATGATTGTTTCATAAAAACAACCTGATTTGTTTGATTCGATTCTTTTAAATCCATTGCTCACCATAAGATGCTCTAGCGCATATAAAGTATATCTTGCAGCATCATATGGAAGCTCATGTTCTTTCCATACAAAAGGACAAGTAATAAGGATATTTCCTCCTTTTTTTAGTACACGGTTCAGCTCATGTACTGTTTGAGACAAATCAAAAATATGCTCAAAAACCTCTGTACATAAAATAGAATCGAAATGTTCTGCTGTAAAAGGCAGTGATTTGCCATCATAATATACATCTATCATTTCATTATCATGCGGATGCCCCTCGTTTTCAAAATCAACACCTGTATAGGTCTCGCAAACGATCAGATCTTTATACGGTTTAGAACCACATCCGAAATCAAGGACCTTTCCATTTAAGTAGTGAACATATTTTTTAATAGACCTGAAAAGATTACCCCTTATTATATAATATGGATGAAAAACCGAGGGCTGAAACTCCACCTGACTTAACTTTGTAAAGTTCATATATCAGAATTCATAAATTTCGTGATTTTAGCTAGATCTTTGTAAAAAAGACAAATGCTCATTAAATCTATACACAAAATATTAAATTATTTCAAACTACGTTTGAGAAAGAACAAAGCTACATCTTTACCGGAGGATTTTAATATTCATCATTCCAATATATTTCACAATGTGAAAGCATATACAATGACAAGTCCGGAAAGAGTTTTCTCTTTAATTGAGGCTGTAGACTATATACAAAGAAGCAGGATTGAAGGTACGATTGTTGAGTGTGGCGTATGGAAAGGCGGAAGCATGATGGCAGCTATTTTACGCCTACAAGATCTAGGGGAGATGAAAAGAGAGCTCTTTTTATATGACACATTTGACGGAATGAGTGAGCCGACTGAATATGATAAAGACCCTTTAGGAGAAAATGCAAAAGATCTGCTCCTAATATCAGATAAAACAGAAGAAAATCACATATGGGCTTTCTCTCCCTTGGAAGCGGTAAAAGAAAGAATATATAGCACGCAGTATCCTAAAGAACTAATACATTTTATAAAAGGAAAAGTTGAGAAAACAATCCCCCAGACAATACCTGAAAAAATTGCCATTTTACGACTTGACACTGATTGGTATGAATCCACAAAACACGAATTAATTCATCTATTTCCAAAACTGGTTCAGGGGGGGGTTCTAATTCTTGATGACTACGGACATTGGTCTGGAGCCAAAAAGGCGGTAGACGAATACATCAAGGAAAATAATATAAAGATCCTTTTAAACAGGATTGACAATACCGGTAGAATAGCCATTAAGCAGTGATGTGTCAACAATTTTTGATAAAAAAAATTGTATAGCTGATTTTTTTTTATCATCAAGAGTATAAGTCAGATTATAACGGAAATACTTGTATAAATCATAAACTATATTTATATCGGGTTTCATTTCCACGAATGCATCAAATTGCTGTAATCCTGATTGCTGAACCTTAATAAACTGACCAATCCATGACTCCTCCATCTCCCTTACACTCACCCATACCGCAAACACAAAGGGCAAACCCGTCATTTCCCTCCAAGCCGTTGCCAGATCGTACCGGTAAGCAAAACGATCCCGGAATTGCAAGGCTCTGTCGCCAATAATTAATCCGGCTGTATCAGTCTGAATTTTATCGATATAGCTTTCATCCGAGGCAGATAAGAATTCCACCTCTAAATTCCAGTGATGTTTAAATAAAATTTTCAGCAGGGCAACGGATGTTTTGCTTTGATAATCGAGATATACCCGCTTAATTTCCGATAATGGTTTTTCGCTAAATAAACACACAGAAGCCACTTCATGATCTGAAGCAATACAATAATCACTCACTATATGATATTCGGGCAACTCAGGGAGTAACGCTACCGGCACAAGCGCCACATCCAGCTCCCCCATCTTCAGCATTTCGGCCAATTGAGCAGGATATGCCAAAATCAGCTCGTGACCTATTAGAAAAGACTCCTGCTGCATACCATAAATCAATGGCTTCGTATTCAAATATGTAACCGCACCAACCTTTATCTTCTTCAATTGATTTAAATTTGCTCTGCAAAGAAACAACTTTAAGCGAAGGATTTCGCAATTCGTGCGAGCGAATGGCAGGATTTCCTCCTAAAAATCAAGCAATACAACCCATGGAGCTTCAAGCCCTTACTGCCCTCTCTCCTATTGATGGGCGATACAGAAATCAACTTCATCATCTGGATGCCTATTTTTCCGAGTATGCACTGATCAAATACCGCATCGAGATTGAAATCGCCTATTTCATTTTTCTAGGTGAAAAAAAGTTTTTCAAACTGAATCCCAAACAAAAAGCAGCACTAGAAGATATCGTGCATCATTTTTCTATCGAACAAGCTCAATCCGTTAAAGAACTGGAAAAGACCACGAATCACGATGTGAAAGCCGTTGAGTACTTTATTAAAGGAGAGTTAGATAAGATTGGATTAGCTGACCTGAAAGAATGGGTACATTTTGGCTTAACCTCTCAGGATGTCAACAACACAGCGATACCGCTGAGCTGGAAGCGAGCCATTGAAATGGAATATCTTCCTGCAATAAGCAACCTCATTCTGCAATTAAAATCGTTGGCAAAAGACTGGAAAGAAATTCCCATGCTGGCCCGTACCCACGGACAACCCGCTTCTCCCACTACCTTAGGAAAAGAGACCATGGTTTTTGTAGAAAGACTGAGTCTTCAGTTAAGTCGTCTTGCAGACATGCCTACGGCAGCAAAATTTGGCGGTGCTACCGGCAATTTCAATGCGCATCATGTGTCATTTCCGAAGACCAACTGGATTGCCTTTGGAAATCAGTTTGTAGAAGAAAAGTTAGGTTTGAAAAGACAGCAATTCACTACCCAGATTGAGCATTACGATCAGCTTGCAGAGCAAATAGATGCTATGAAAAGGATCAATACCATCCTGATTGATCTTTGCCGGGATATCTGGACCTATATTTCTATGGATTATTTCGGTCAGAAAATCAAAAAAGGCGAAGTGGGGTCCTCAGCCATGCCCCATAAAGTCAATCCGATCGATTTTGAAAACGCAGAAGGCAATCTGGGTATCGCCAATGCCTTATGGGAGCATCTGTCGGCCAAGCTACCGGTATCGCGTTTACAAAGAGACCTTACCGATTCAACGGTACTCAGAAACTTGGGCGTACCTTTTGCCCACAGCGTTCTTTCTTTTAAATCCATTGAAAAGGGATTAAATAAACTAATCTTAAGAAAAGACAAACTAGATGCCGACCTTGAACTGAACTGGGCGGTGGTAACGGAGGCCATACAAACGATCTTAAGACGCGAAAATTATCCCAATCCTTATGAGGCATTAAAAGAATTAAGTCGGGGAAATCAGGCGATTAATAAAGCCTCTATTCATAAGTTTATCGATAGTCTGAAAATATCTTCCACTTTAAAAAAAGAACTTAAAAAAATCAGTCCGCAGAATTATACGGGCGTGCAGGGGGAATTCATCTAAAAAGCATCTTCCATAGCCCGGGGTTTAAACCCCGGGCTATGATAATA
>CAZZJD010000193.1:0-4024 GCA_964654305.1 uncultured Chitinophagaceae bacterium | reverse complement strand
TGCCGGGTAATTTTAATCTTTCGACAATTTGTTTATTCTTTAGAGTAATTATTTCTATAAATCCGCTCTGATAATCGTCTAAATTTCTTTGTACAAGATTGATCAAGCAGGGGCCGTAATCCTTATAATGAAAAGATTTATTTGCAAAGAGCATGTCGCTATGATTAATATTGAGTTCATAATTATATCCACCCCAGTCATTCAATTTATTGACCATAAATTTTCGATCTGAAGAATCTGAGAGTTTATTGTTTGAGAATGTGAACAAATGGGTATCTGTATTAATCAGTGTTTCATTTCCGTTAACATAAAAATTTAATCCAATGGTATTGTTATTGCTAAAATCTTGTATAATATTATAATCGCCATTATTTTTTAATTTCATGATATAGGATTTATAGTTCGTTTCATTCATAAATTCTTTGATCATGCCAATAGCTAATAATGATGAATTTTTCTTTGTATCAGGGATCATTTCTATGTGATAAAAAAATATTTTATCATTCTTCCATAATAATTTACCGTTGCTCCCATTGATCGCATATAATTCACCACTTCTGCAATGGTAGATCAAGTCATTTGTTCCATCTCCGTTCAGGTCTTTTATTATAGGTTTTGTATAAAAATTATATGTGTTACTGAAATAAGATTTTACTTTAAAGATCATTCGGTTGTCGGTAGGCCTCCATCCTTTGAAGTCGGGTGTATAATAAGTCCATATTGTCTTACCTTTTTCAGGTTCAATTGCCCTTACTTCTCCGGTTTCGGTTGCAAAGACAATCATGTTCATGCCATTGTGTTTTAGCAATACAGGTTCATGTTCAATATCTCCCGATGTTGGCTTGATCCAAATCAACTTCCCTTCTGGAGTTGTACAAATCAGTTCTTCATTATCATTGCTGTAGTATAATTTATTGTCATACAACAGTAGCCCATTTACATCCATATCTCCTATCACTTCGTTTCCGAAATGTTTTTTAATTCTTCCGTTTTTTCTGTTGATTTTATATACGCCAGCTTTTTGATCAGTTATATTGTAATCCATATATCTTTCTCCATTTGATCCGATAATGATTTCATCAGGAGTTAATAATAAGTTTTCTCGGAAGCTTACATTCCCGATATTCGTTTTCCAATGTAATGGGAATACCTCTTCTATAGATGTGAATTCTGTTTTATCTTCTCTGGTGGATGGGGTAAAAAAAATAGTACTGATGCTGACAATAAGAATGCGAAACATGGCAGGTGATTTAGAATGTAATAAGAAGTTTACTACTATTCAACGAGCCTGCATCTTAGTTCTTATAATGTTAATGTAAATGTTGTGTTAATATAAGTTGTGTAATCTCTATGTATTAAAAGCGGGGACATTCGAAACGATACCTGTTATTATTCTTTTCCGTTTTTTCAAACAGATAGGATAGTGATAATTCAAAACTACCAGTACCATTTACAAGTCTCGATAAAGATGAGGTAGTAATATCATAGCTGGTGCCAATGGTAAATCGTTGATACTGCAGCCCAGCAAAAGGTATGACGGCGTCATTCCATCGGTAATATCCTCCTGCCAGAAAGAAGGTGTTTTCGTTAACCATAATTTTTAGCTGAGTTCCTGTAATCATATTTATTGCTGTACCCTGTTGCATCATTAAAATATGTAAAGTGGCATCTATATTTTCACTGGCTTTGATATTTGCGCCACCTTGTAAACAAAATCTTTCCGGAATATAGGGTAGATCCTTGTCGGTTATAAATGGATCGGCTGGTTGGTTAATATGAAAAACTGAAAATCCAAAAAATGGCAAAATGTTTTTTTCCTCATCATCATTAAAATAAAATATGCCGGCACTGATATCCGGCACCAAAGATGAAGTAACTGGGAAGATATCATTACTCGAGAGAGTAGGGTTATAGCCAATACCGGGCACCCACTGATCTCCCAGTCTGAGCTTGGAGGGTTCAAATCTTCTCTGAATAAAGCCGCCCTGTACTCCAATAGCAATATGATGCTGGTTATTATATCCCCACTTTACTCCGGTATAGTTGATGGTGAGCTGTGTTTGCATATAATTAAAACCACCATCACCAGCTTTTTGATTAAGCACCGCTAATCCAATATTTAGATTTTTGTTGGTTGATACTTCTGCCTGCATTCCGGGTGTTTCATAAGGACTAGTGATCGTGTTCCACTGATTTCTATAGATAGCCGATAAGCGAACATCACCATTCATAATGCCCGTCATAGCTGGATTGATCATAGGGCTATAATGATAGTACTGCGAAAAATGAGGATCTGTCTGCCCCCATAAGTATAGCGGCATTACAAATATTACAAGAAGAGTATATAGCCTCACTTTTTAACGGATTAATGTAATGGATCCTTTCAGGTTATTAATTTTTCCGTCTGTATTTTCTGCTTTCAGGATGTATACATAAACGCCAACAGGTTGTGCCTTTCCTCCGTATGTTCCATCCCAACCCTGATCCTGCTTATTGGCCTCAAAAACTTTTTCTCCCCACTGATTATATATAAGTAGTTGCATACTTTTAATGGAGCTTCCTTTTACAAATAAAATATCATTTTTCCCGTCTCCATTAGGTGTAAATGCATTAGGTACAAATAAATCATCAACCCCGCAATTGGGTTTAATAAGAACTGCAGGCGTTGTAGAAGATATACATCCATCTGTATTTTTTACCCTTATATTGTAAGTTCCCAAATTCAGCCCTGTGAATACATTGTTTGATTGATAATTATTTCCATCAATACTGTAGGTGAGTCCTGCGCTTTGCGTAATGGTGATGGCTCCTGTAGAAGAGGTACAAGTAGGTTGCGAAATAGAAATAGTTGGTGCAGTTGGACCTACTGGGGCGGGGATGATGTTAAATGGCGAAGCTGGGGAAACGCAGCCCGTTGTTTTATCTCTGACTGTAGTAGTATAACTGCCACTAGATAAATTACTAAATGACGGAGTACTTTGATAGGCACCACCATTAAGATTGTACTCATAATTATTTCCTAGCGGTTGTTGGATCACAATACCGCCGGTACTGTTTGTACAAGTTGGATCAATGATGCTGTACACATAGGACTGAGTAATACCTGTAGCTGGATTAATGATAGCCGAAGAGGAGGGAGATATGCAACCTCCGACATTTTTTATTCTCAGCGTGTAGTTTCCAGGAGCAAGTCCTGAGAAGATATTGCTGATCTGATAATTCGTTCCGTCAATACTGTATGTTGCACCGGTTACAGCTGTAATTGTGATTGTAGCGGTTGGTGTCGTACAGGTAGGCTGAGTAATATTCAAAATGGGGGCCGCAGGTTTAGGGCTTATATTAATGTCAATACTACTGGAAGTGGGGCAGCCTAACCCAGTAACGCTACTCAGACTATAACGAATCGTGCCAGTAGATGCAGGCCCAGCTTTCACAGTACTGCCTGATGTGGAGGCAAGCCCTGCACCACCTGAATTTGCACTCCACGTGTAAATGCCATTTCCACCAGATGCGTTTAAAGTAACGGAATCACCCAAACAAATATTTTGTGATGATGCGTTTATGTTAAGTGTTTTAACTCCGGAGTTAGCAGAGATTCTGAAATCGCATAAGTCTCCGTTTGCGCCATCTGTCATTAAATAATAGGTGTTGCCTGGAGTTAAGCCTTCTGCATATATAACTGATATTAATGGTTTGTTTGGTGCAGAATAAGGATAGATTCTGTTATAACATCCATAAGTTGTAACTGCCCCTCCACAATTGGGCGTGCTGAAGAATAGCATTTGTATCCCACCATTAGCGTTATTGAATCCATTGTTGGAGCTGGTTACCCACACAGAGAATGATACGGTGGGTGCGTCCGCAATAAATTTCACAAAAGAATTATTGTTTAATCCAAAGCAACAAGCGTTATCCAGTGCTGTCCAGGATTTTTTTATCGTATTACTTGTGCTTCCGCACGCACCGTTAAAATCGCAGATGGAAGAAGCGCTGGCGCAATCTGAGGTAGATGGAATGGTGGTAT
>CAZZJD010000192.1:0-4036 GCA_964654305.1 uncultured Chitinophagaceae bacterium | reverse complement strand
AAATCTACGCATCGCCACATAATGATTCCCCATCTCTTCCTTAGTCCCTACAACAATTACTTTATCGTCTGGCTGAATTACCATTCTTTGCGCATGTGCTGTATATTCGTCAGAATTGATATCAAAATCAATCGAAACTTTCCCCCCATTACCAAAACTATTATCCAATGTACCATCTGACAGTAACCGCATCATGTACATTCCGCTGGTTATAAAATTCATCCCTGCTCCCAAAACAATAATCTTACCATCCGACTGCATTCCTATAGTTAGCAACTCATTCGAAATATTACCTATAACATCCCACATTCTTTTGCCCTGTACACCAAAACTCAGATCCGGGCTGCCATTAGCATTGAAACGCATAACACATAAATTTTGCCCCTCATAGATATCTGTTGCATTGCCGCTACCAGTATTTTCCCGTCTGGTTGAATATATATTTTCCTGAGATCAAAGAGGAAGGGAGTAATAATATTTAATCTTCCATTATCCCCAAACGAGGGATCAGGCATCCCATTCTCATCAGTTTTTTCTATAAAACCAAAAATGGTAAAACCATTGCCATATGTTCCAGCTGAATACATTCCGCCTGTTGAAATGCCGATTATATTCGTACTTGTAGCCTTACCCAACGTATTACCCATCTCAATAGTAGTAAAACCGGTCTCATTCAGACTCAGATCTATACTGCCATCCGATTTCATTCTCATAATGCCGCCCAGGTAGTGCCCATCTTTTCCCATGGCACCTCCAATAATATATTTCCCATCCTGTTGCATGGATAATGTCAGTCCATATTGTGATATACTGACTGCCGGAGCAGAGGCAATCCCTCCCAACCCAAAACTCAGATCGCGAGACCCATTGGGCAATAATTTACCAAGCGCATAACTGTAATAGCCCGACGCTTGCTTATAAACACCAGCAAATACGAGCGCTTTATTATTGATCTGAAATACCCCCAATGAAAAAAATCCATCCGTAGTGAGGAAAACGGCTAATCCGTCTGAATCAAAACCCGTGTCGATTCCACCTGTGGGCAGCACGCGCATAACAAAAGTGTAAAGAACAGTCGCTTCATAAAAATTGCTGCCATATCCACTTACCAAAATCTTACCATCTTCTTGCATTTTAAGATCTGTCGCTTCATCATACCCACTACCGGGATCTAATTTTACCCATCCCATGCTACCAAATGATAAATCAATTTGACCACTCGTTTCAAGTCTTGCAAGAAGTATGTTTTCCTGATATGTATTTATGTCACTACAATTGCAGCTTATTATATATTTGCCATCATTTTGTATCAGTACCGACGAAGCAAAACAGTTGATGTTCACATAAGGGTAATAACTAACCCCATCAAAGTCAAAACTGTTATCTAGTCCACCGGTTGCGGTAAAACGATAAACCGTTAACTGATCAGATTCTAAAGAACCAGTACTTTGTCCAACAACTACAATCTTTCCGTCGCTCTGCACAATCATCGAGGCAAGTGCAAATCCTGATGCGCCGCTAATCAATAGCTTACCATCTCCATCAAAACTATTATCTAAGGAGCCATTGGCTAAATACCTTACGATAAAATTATGCGTACCATTCCCCGCAACATAAATTTTACCATCAGTCTGCAACTGCATTGTTGTAAGAAGATCATCGCTTCCCGATAAGATATCGGTAGTGACGATACCATTATTGCCAAAGCTCAAATCAGTACTTCCATCTGTATTTAATCTTGAGATGATGATATCTGATCTGGTATTGGAATAACTAGCATATCCTGCCAGCAGAATTTTTCCATCTCCCTGAACGGATGTGCTCACTACTTGCATTTCAGCAAATCCTAATGTATAGGTTTGCTTTCCATTGATCCCGAAACTTGAATCTAAACTGCCCGGTTGCCCGATGGATTGGTGAGATAAAAAAATGATTATACAGAACAGTAATATTCGATGGTACATAACAGAACTTTTTGTGAAAGCATCGAAGCTATGTAGACGAAGTACCTTAAGCAATGATTTTGCTTAGCATTAAAACTATTTTAAATTAGGCGTTGAAGAAGATCACAATAGTTTACAACCCGAATCGGTCAATTCAATTTTTCGTTGCTTATATAATCGGCCAATAGCCATTTTGAATGCTTTTTTACTCATACCAAATACGGTATAAATTTCTTCCGGATCAGATTTGTCGTGATAGGGAAGATAGCCGCCTTTTTGGTGCAGCAGATGAAGGATTTTATCAGCTTCATCATCAGTTCTTATATAGCCTGGTTTGCCTAAACGTAGGTCAATTGTATTGTCGGGGCGGATTTTTACAATATATCCTTCCATCGCATCCCCGATCTCCAAATCTGTATAAACTTCATTAAAATGCAGCACACCGAGGTGCTGATGATTAATGATCATTACGTAGCCAATATCAGTTTTTCTGTAAACAGTGAGTGCTACCAAATCCTTTTCTTTAACCGTAAGGGATTCATTATTCAATACATGGTCAAAGTATTGGGTGGCCATTAATCTTCCACTTCTGGGATCGATGGTAACATAAACCAGATATTCTCCCCCTAAACGAAACGGACTGCGCATGGCGGAGGCTGGGATGAAAAGATCTTTGGGTAAGCCCCATTCTAAAAATGCTCCAAACTTACTGAGTCCGGCTACCTTTAATTGTGCAATTTCTCCCGCTTTGGCTTTCGGTTTTTCAGTCGTAGCGATGAGTCGGTCCTCAGAATCATGGTAAATAAAGACCTCTATCTCATCTCCCGGCTTTGCATGTTTCGGGAAATATCTGGCAGGCAACAAAACGCCCGTTTCTCCATCATCAAGATAAGCGCCTGCTTCTTTGATGCGTAGAATAGGTAAAGTGTAATAGGATCCTGCCTGTAACATTGTAATCAATTCGTTATGCAAGGTAACATAATATTGTAGGTGGATTTTTCTTTTTCCCCATTTAATTTCTTCCCATCGCCCTTTAGTAATTTCGTTCAATGGCAGATTATTTACAAGGACTCAATGAGCGGCAGAAGGAAGCCGTATTACATATAGATGGACCCCTTATGATTGTGGCAGGTGCAGGTAGTGGAAAAACCAAAGTGCTGACCACTCGTATTGCGCATCTGATGGCGCAGGGAGTAGATGCGTTTCAGATCCTCGCGCTCACTTTCACCAATAAGGCAGCCAAAGAAATGAAAGAGCGTATTGAACGTATGCTCAATAATGGAGAAACCAGAAATCTTTATATCGGGACTTTTCATAGTGTATTTGCGCGCATTCTCAGAGCAGAAGCGCAAAATATCGGATACCCCAACAATTTTACGATCTATGACACAGATGATGCAAAAAGTGTTTTGAAAGCGGTCATCAATGAACTGAATTTAGACGATAAGCATTATAAACCTTCTACTGTATACAATAGAATATCCTCCGCAAAGAATGCATTGATCACGGCAGAAGAATATAAAAATGACTGGCAATTGCAGCAGGAAGATATGCGTTCCAACCGACCTGCTATCGCACAGATCTTCGATGCGTATTCCAAGCGCTGTTTTAAGAATGGGGCAATGGATTTCGATGATCTTTTACTTAAGTTTCATCAATTATTAACCACGGTGCCTGCCGCACTAAGTAAATATCAACGGAAATTTAAATATATCCTGATCGACGAGTATCAGGATACCAATCCGGCGCAATATGAGATCATGAAATTACTCGGTGCTATGCATGAAAATATCTGCGTAGTAGGCGATGATGCACAAAGTATTTACAGTTTTCGCGGCGCTACTATTGAAAACATTTTACTTTTTCAAAAAGAATATGATGATGTGCATGTTGTGAAGCTTGAACAGAATTATCGAAGCACGAAAAGTATTCTCCATGCGGCCAATGAAGTCATTGCAAAAAATAAGGGACAGATTGAAAAAACATTATTTACCGATAACGGAGAAGGAGAAAAGATCAAACTCGTTAGAACGCTAACAGACAATGATGAGGGAAAATTTGTGGCAGATGCCATTCAAGAAAATAAATTAAGA
>CAZZJD010000191.1:0-4115 GCA_964654305.1 uncultured Chitinophagaceae bacterium | reverse complement strand
TTCGGAAATACATCTAAAAAGCCTTTAAAGAGATTTTCTGCATTCAGATAATCATCCATATAATAGGCGCAATAAGCATACTTATAGTAAAGATCTTCAAACCTGGCGTCATTCCTCATCAATGGGAATAGATCCTCAAAAACGATCTGCGCTTTCGTGAATTTTTTGGAAGCATAAAACTGTTCCCCTTTTTTGAGTTTGTATTCAACGTCTTTGCTTTTCATCACACGGGATAAATTGTTGCGATTACAAGCCCCTAAAAAAAAGGTCAAAAAAGCCAATAAAAAAAAGATACCTGAGCGAATCATAAAGGGAGGCAAAATTACATTTTTTCTACTGATTTCAGGCAAAAAAGAGGGCAAAGATTAACAAATGGCTGTTTTTTGACTCAATTTTATGCAAAATCTTTTACTTTTGAGTTCACTCAACAATCTTTGAAGTACTTAGAATTTAATTTATGAGAAAATTTTTACTCTTTGCATTACTACTGAACACCCTTACGGGCATGGCCCAGGTAACGCTGACCAATAGTCCTTATGTAGAAAATTTTGATGGTATCGGAAATGGACTGCCGGCTGGTTTTTTTGTTCGCACGGGTTCTACCGCTTCTGCAGTCGGCACAGATACAACTTATACAAATACCCCAACATCCTGGAATAATACTACTGCTGGTTTCTTTAATTGCGCCTCCGCAACCGGACTAATACCCACATCAAATCCGAATCAGCAAGCTTTAAGCACGAATAGAGCACTAAGTGTGCGTCAAACTGCATCATATGGTAATCCAGGTGCAACATTCGTTTTTAAACTGGCTAATACAACTAACAAAACCAATTTTCAGCTGAACTTTAAAATGGTTTCACTTGATTCAGCTTCTCAAGCAGTAACCGCCTGGAGAGTTGATTATGGGATTGGGGCAAATCCAACATCATTTGTACAATTAACAACAAGCCCCGCTTTAATTAGAACAGGTTCAGTATCAACAAACCCATTATCCGGTTATCAATTTATTACAAACGTAACTGCCAATTTCGGCAATTCCCTGGATAATAAATCGGATATTGTCTGGATACGGATATGGGCACCACTTTCAACAACTTTAACTTCTGCATCAGGAAATGGTATCCCCACCATGAGCGGCATCGACGATTGGAATCTTAGCTGGACCTCCCCTAATCCGCCTCTCAATGTAGTTGACTTAAATCAATCATTGGAAAAAATAAAGATCAGCGGGTTTATTGGAAATGAAATCAATATTCAATTTAACGAAGTTGTTAATAACAAAACCGTAGTTCGTCTTACCAATATGAATGGAGCTATTCTCTGGGAAAAACAATATGGTCGTATACAAGCAAACCAGACAGAATGGGTTCGGCCGGGACAACTTCCCAAAGGAATCTATCTGCTGCAAATCCAAAATTCAGAAGGAAGGATTACGAAAAGAATAGCAAACTGAGATTTTAATTCAAAAGGCAAACCTAATTAATCAACCCTGTATCACTTTGCCCATGTGAAGCAGCGTTAAATAATCATATTTGATCTATTAGAGATCGTTCTGAAAGAATTTCTGCATTTCCGCGCACACATAAATGCGTCCCTCCATGATTTCATCTATGGCTTTGAATAATTCTGTATGGGAGGAGCTTTTGGTAACATATCCCATCACACCCAGCTCCATCATTTGTTTCAGATAGTTTAACTGAATATGCATAGATACCACCAGAATTCGTGAGTTGGGAGAATATTCTTTGATCAGAGGTACAGCATCAAATCCGGAAGCATCATTCAGATTAATATCCAACGATACAATATCAGGCTGTAATTTTTTAACCAGCTCTATACCTTCTTCAAAATCACCACTATCGCCTACTACTTCGATATCCCCTTTTTCATTATATATCTTCACCCATAATTCACGGATGAGGGTATGATCTTCTATAACAACGATTGTTTTTTTCATGATCATTACGTATTGATATAAACTTCCAGTTTGCATCCTTTACCGGGCGAAGTATCCACAATCATAGCACCGGCATATAACTGAACTCTGTTTAGAATATTTCTGAATCCAATTCCTTTAGTCTTCTTCTCAAGATCAAATCCAACCCCATTATCCTCAATAGTAAGATAGACTCTTTCTACATCCGCACGTAGCTGAAGATGAATTCGAGATGCTTTTGCATATTTTAGGATATTATTCAAATGCTCCTGAACAATCCGATAAAGCACCAGTTTACGGGTATCTGATAAATTAATGCTATCACCTAGCTGATTATCATAAAACACTTCCATGCCCGTTACGGTCTGCGTCATATCAGATACCAAATCTTTAATAGCCTCAAAAATGCCTCTGTTGCCTAAAGTAGGAGTAACCAGAGAATGGGATAGTTTTCTAATCTCCTGCAAAGCAAGATCAATATTATAATGACTTTTTTCGATGGCTGAATCAGGTACAGGCAACTTGGCTGCATATAAGTCGAGATACATTTTTGCTGCTGCTAGTATCTGGTTGATATTATCATGTAACTCAGCTCCTAATTCGCTTTTCTCTTTTTCCTGCGACTGAATAGTTATTTCGGTAATTAATTTCTGTTCATTGACTTTTTGTTCAATGATTTTTTGCTCAAGTTCCTTCTGATCAGTAATATCAGTCAAAGCCCCAATCATTCTGACAGGTTTCCCTTCATTATTATAAATGATATACCCTCTGTCAAGAACAAATTTATAGGTACCCCCTGCGGTAAGATACCTGCATTCCATTTCCCATCGTTCTTTTTGCTCAGGAAAACATGAGTCGACTAACAACTGTAACTTCAAACGATCATCAGGATGATAGCGGCTCAATGCCCAATCAATATCAGAACCTATTTGCTCTGGGCTGTATCCAAAGTGATGAAACATACCGGAACCGAATTGGATTTTGCCGGTAAGGATATCGGACTCCCAGATAACATCATTCGTCACTTCATTCACCACCATTTCATATCGCTCATTGGCAGTTAATAACTTTTGTTCATATTCATATTCGGAAGTGACATCTCTTTGAATTGCTATAAAATTAGTATGTACTCCATGATCATCAAACACAGGAATAATTTCAAGACGGTTGTAATAGAATGAGCCATCTTTTTTATAGTTAACAATGGTAGTTTCAACGAACTCTTTTTTTTGAAGTTTATCTGACAATAGTTCAAATTCTTCCGCCAATTGATCCGGCTTTCGGAGAAAATCCTTTGGTTTTTTTCCCGCAATTTCAGTTAATGTAT
Organism: uncultured Chitinophagaceae bacterium; assembly: GCA_964654305.1. Lineage (GTDB taxonomy): Bacteria > Bacteroidota > Bacteroidia > Chitinophagales > Chitinophagaceae > Lacibacter. The sequence goes on along the minus strand of CAZZJD010000191.1, from coordinate 849 downwards.
ATCCCGACATCTCCACAAAAGCATCATTGACCCATTCAACCCGGCCATATTTATCAGAAATAATTACGCCATTCTTTGTTTTCTTTGCAATCAGAGAAAGTTTAGCCAACTCTAATTCCGATTTTCTGATCTGATCAAGCTGAGTTCGTATTTGTTCTGTTTGTTCTAAATTGGCATGTAAAACTTCGGACAGAGCTGCATTCTTTTTTTGAAGCTCATCAGATGCATTAATCAGATTTTGCTGCAGCTTATTGCTAACAAGTAGCACAAATACAACCTGAAAAATAGTTGCAATAGATGCACCACCAAAATTCATTAGCCACTCCGTCTGAATTTGCTCAGCTGTCAAAGGTTTGCCATCATAGATTCTGATATCTGTCAGTAGAAAAAATAAAAGATAGAGAAATCCCAAGAAAGTAAGGAGATAGGCGTAGGGTTGTTCCCTTCCCTGAAATGTAATTAGTGAACCTAAAAAACAAGGAATAAAAAAAGATAAAATTCCAGTTTCAGGTGTGGTTACTAAACTCAACGCCCCTATCAAAGAGCATACAAAAAACATATTTAATGTCTTTGATAGGAGCGGATAACCTTTTTTGTAAATTAAATATTCAATCGGAACAAATAATAAAGGGGTTGCCGTACTAACACCCTGAACAATATTGAATAGGGTATAGTTAATGATTGAAAATATAATGGAATATCCCAAAACAAGGATAAGGATTAATTCGTGCAGTTGATTTCCTCTTTGCACAAGGATATCTTCGTCCGCCTTAAGCACTTTCCCTCCTGATAGCAGGTTCAGATTTATAAAACTATCCCTGTTAGGGATAAAAACCTGCATTACATCAT
>CAZZJD010000190.1:0-4141 GCA_964654305.1 uncultured Chitinophagaceae bacterium | reverse complement strand
TGCTAACCAATGAATGCTGTTCACTTAAATTGATGACCATAAAGAATGAATTATCTTTGAAATTTAAAAGTAAAAACTTAAAAGTAAAAACTGAGAATAAATAACTTAGAAATTAAGCAAATCGACCTAACTTCTTTTACGTTTTAACTTTTGACTTTGAACTTATTAATTACAAAACTAACCCAAACGTCTGCTCTTACCATAAATTATTTTAAGACAGAACGGTGGGTAACTCAATTTTATGACTTACAGAGCAATTGGATTGATGAGTGGTAGTTCGCTGGATGGAGTGGATCTTGTATTTGCTTCCTTTGAATCGAAAGGATCCGAATGGAACTATTCCATACTTGCAAACGAATGTGTGCCCTATGATAAATCATGGAAAAATAGATTAAGCAACGCATCTCAATTATCTGCCTTTGATTATTTACAACTACATACAGAATATGGGAAGCATCTGGGAGCCCTGGTAAAAAATTTTATGGAGGCAAACGGACTTGATTATAAAGTACAGTTGATTGCGGTACACGGACATACGATTTTCCATGAACCGCAAAAAGGATTTACACAGCAATTGGGCAAAGGATCTGCGATTGCTGCCATTACAGGAATTCCCGTAATTACTGATCTTCGCTCTATGGATATCGCCTTTGGAGGACAAGGTGCGCCTCTGGTTCCGCTGGGCGAGAAAAAACTTTTTTCACCCTATCGCTTCTTTTTGAATATTGGGGGAATCGCAAATGTATCGGTCCACGCTGATAAGATCATTGGTTTTGATGTTTGTCCGGCCAATCGGATTTTAAATATGCTTGCTGAGCGTAATGGGAAAGAATATGACGATAAAGGATCATTGGCAAAAAGCGGAACAATCAATCAAACCTTATTGGATGAATTGAATGCTCTACCCTATTATCAGCAACCACACCCCAAATCATTATCAAATCAGTTTGGCTTAGAAGTGATTGTTCCTTTACTTTCAAAATATACTGATCATATTCCCGACTTATTGTGTACGTATACAGAACACATCGCCATTCAGATCAGCCATTCCTTGGCTCCTTTTTTAAAATCATCAGATAAAAATCCAGATGAACTGATGGTTACAGGAGGAGGTGCCTTCAATGACTATCTCATTGAAAGGATCCAATACCATCTGCCTTCCCTTTCCGTTTTTCTACCTGAAAAAGAAGTCGTTCAATATAAAGAAGCATTGATCATGGCTTTTCTGGGCATCCTCCGATGGAGGGAAGAGCCCACCGTACTGAACAGTGTAACAGGTGCTACGCAAGAAAGTATCGGCGGGGCTGTATGGAGCGGTCATTTATGATGAACCTTTCGTTGTATCTTCATACAAAATTGAGGAGATCTTATGAATATCGGAATCGTTTGTTACCCTACATTCGGAGGAAGCGGCGTGATGGCAACAGAGCTAGGCAAAGCCCTGGCAGAGAAAGGGCATATGGTTCATTTTATTACGTATCAGCAGCCAGTTCGCTTGAGCGGATTTTATACCAATATATTCTTCCACGAAGTACGCATCCCCCATTACCCTTTATTTGATTATCCTCCTTATGAAACTACGCTGGCGAGCACCATGGTTGATGTGGTTTTAAACAATCAACTCGATCTCTTACACGTACACTATGCCATTCCTCATGCATCGGCCGCCTTTATGGCCAAGCAAATCCTGAAGAAAAAAGGGAAGGATATTCCTGTGATCACAACGCTTCATGGAACAGATATTACATTAGTAGGAAAAGATAAAACATTTGAACCGGTTGTCACCTTCTCCATCAACGAAAGCGATGCAATAACAGCCGTTTCTCAGAATCTACAAAAAGAAACCTATCATAATTTCAATATAGAAAAGGAGATACAGGTCATTTACAATTTTGTCGACATCAAACGTTTCAGTAAAAAACCTCTGGATGCTTTTAAAAAAGTGATTGCTCCTAACGGTGAGCGTATCATCACACACGCATCCAACTTTAGAAAAGTAAAAAGGATCCATGATGTCATCAATGTATTTCATAAAATTCACGATAAAGTTCCTACCCGCTTACTGATGGTAGGTGATGGTCCTGAAAGACCAGAAGCAGAAGAACATTGCAGAAGACTTAACCTTTGTGATGATATACGATTTTTAGGCAAACAACATGAAATGGAAGAGATCTTGGCGATCTCGGATCTTTTTTTATTACCCTCTGAATATGAAAGTTTCGGCCTTTCTGCACTAGAAGCGATGGCATCTGGCGCGCCTGTCTTATCCACCAACGCAGGAGGATTGCCTGAAATCAATCTGCATGGTATTACCGGTTACATGACGCAGGTAGGAGATGTTGAGACTATGGCTGATCTGGCAACAGAACTGCTCTTAAACGAAGAAAAGCTAATTGATTTTAAAACGAATGCCCGCAAACATGCGCAGCAATTTGATATTGTAAATATTGTTCCCGAATACGAAGCTCTTTATAAAAGATTTGTAGATCGATGATTTTGTAGGCAATCTTTTAAACCTACTCAACCAACAACTGACAACCCCAACCGTTTAGGTTTTGACTTTTGCCCATTGTTTTAAAACTATCGCCCTCTCAGCCAGCTCTGCGGATTCAGCATTTGCGCTTCGCGCGTAAGAATAAAATCGAGCTGGCCATCCCCTTCCAGATTTTCTCCAACACGACCTAATATCTGACCTACTTTCACATTTTGTCCTTTAGATACCTGTGCAGAAGAAAGATTACTGTAAGTAGTAAAATATTTTCCGTGTTTGATCATTACTGCACTCATACCGCCTACATCAAATACGCTAACCACCTCTCCTTCAAATACAGATTTTACAGCCGTTCCAACAGGAGAGGCAATGGTGATAAAATCCTGACTTCCTTTAATATTGGTACCGGGAACAGTGTACTCACCAAAAGGAATAGAAACATACCCGTTATCCACCGGAAAGGGCAATCTGCCCCGGTTGCTTTCAAAATTATTTCCCAACTCGAGATCTTCTTTATTGTATTCAAGATAGCTGTCCTGCTTTTTCTCCGGCACTTCCTTTTTTACCACCGGTTTTTCCTCTACGGCTGGTTTCGTTTTATTATCTTTTTCCCTAGCCAGTCTTTCTTTTTCTTCTTTAGCTTTCCGATCTTTTTCTTCTTTAGCTTTTCGTTCTGCTTCTCTTTTTGCCATTTCAATTTCACGTCGTACCACGGCTTTGATAGCAGCCTCCAGCTCATTGGCCTGTTTACGCTTGGCCGCAATAATTTTATTTACCTCTTTCTCTCTAGACTTCAATTTTTTAACAACATGATCCTGCTCATTCCGATCTTTTTCCAGTTCAGTTCGCTCTTTCGTTTCGTCTTGCAGAGCCAATGTTTTTTCCTGCCTGTTGTCTCTAAGAAGATTAATCTTATCCCGATACAAAGACTCCGTTTTTCTGATCGCTTCTACCTGTTGGGTACGATAGGCCCGATAAGCGCGCGTATATGCAATACGACGAATGGCATCATTGAAATTAGAAGCAGAAAAAAGAAAATTTAAAAAATCATAATTACTCCTGTTCTTATACGAATACACCACGTTGAGTGCATAATTCATTTTGAGCGTATCCAGGTCTCTTCTCAATCGCAACATCTCTCTGTAGGAATAATCAATATCCTTATTGATAACTCTTACTTGTCGATTGATATTTTGAATCACCTGATTGCGCAGACGGATTTTATTTTGAATAAGAGCCAGATGACTCAAGCTCTCTTTCCTGTTTTTTTTAATCTCATCATATTGCCGGTTCAGCTGCTCTATCTCCTGCAAAGTTTGTCGCTTCTTTTTCTCAAGCTCCGCCTTTTCCGGATTCTGTGCAAAAGCCGGTCCAATAAGGAACATTAATAATATCAGAAATAAGATACGCATGCGCTGGTATTGATGATTGCAAATGTAAGCAATGAAAATCTAGCTCCCATACTCAACGAATAAACTTATTAGGAGATTATGGGATTTTCTTAAATTTTTTTGGAACGGTAAATGGAAATGTAATTGCAGGATCAAACTGATAATCCTTGAATTTCATCTGAACATTAAAATTGTCCTTATAAGAAATAAATATTTCCCTTAGCGTAGAGAAGGCAATATGATCTCTCCTCTCATAATC
>CAZZJD010000189.1:0-4147 GCA_964654305.1 uncultured Chitinophagaceae bacterium | reverse complement strand
TGAGCGGAATTAAGAAACTGGCTTCTCAAACAGCCTGGTATGGATTCAGTAATATCGGCAGCAGAATGCTCAATTATTTGTTAACTCCATTGTTGACAAGTCTTTTTGCTGCCGGTGACTTCAGTAAGATTAGCACTTTATTTGCAATGGCGGGGTTTATGAATATTGTTTTTTCTTTTGGAATGGAAACGACTTATTTCAGATTCCTTAATGAATACAAAGAACAAAAGGTTTTTAATACTACGTTTACAACGATTGTAATGTCTGCTATCTTTTTTTCGATTTTTTCTTTTGTGTTAATAGATCCGCTTGCCAATCTAACGAAACTGGAAGATCATCCTGAATATATTCAATGGCTGATTTGCATAGTTATTTTTGATACTCTATCTGTTATCCCATTCGCCAAATTACGGCATATGGGCAGGCCTCATAAATATGCGTTTATTAAATTATTTAATGTGCTTTTACAAATCGGTCTAATATATTTTATTTTAGATGTTTGTAAAAATGCAGATCGATCATCATTTTGGGCAGATCTGTATAATCCCGAAATAGGAATTGGTTATGTAATCTTAGCGAATTTATTGGCCAGTGCTTTGACTTTTGTTTTTTTGGCCACTGAAATTCTTCAATTCAAATGGGAGTTTGATTTTTTATTCTGGAAGAAGACCCTTGTTTATGCTTTACCCTTACTGATAGTTGGTTTCGGAGGAATGATTAATGAAATGATTGATCGGTTTATGCTTTTAAATTTTTATCCCGGCACTTTATCTGAAAGACATCAGGCCAACGGGATTTATTCAGCAAACTACAAGCTTGCAGTTGTTATTGTACTTTTTATCCAAGCTTTCCGACTGGGAGCAGAGCCCTTCTTTTTTAAAGCTGCAACACAATCTGATGCTCCTAAAATTTATGCGCGTGTCATGAAATTCTTTGTAATTGTTTGTTGTTTTAGTTTTCTCGGAGTAGTTCTCTTTCTTGATATCTGGAAATATTTTATGGGCAGTACACATAAGGAATACTGGACCGGTCTTGTTGTAGTTCCCTTACTCATGGTTTCAAAAATATTTTTAGGCATCTATTATAACCTATCTGTTTGGTATAAGCTTACCAATAAAAATTTGATGGGGGCATGGATTACCATAGGTGGTGCGCTCATTACGATTACGCTGAATTATCTGCTTATACCTATATTAGGATATACTGCATGCGCCATTACAACAATTGTGTGTTATGGAAGCATGATGTTAAGTTCTTATTTTCTTGGTCAGAAATACTTTCCTGTGCCTTATGATGTAAAGCGAATGCTCGGATATATTTTTCTTGCAGTTCTTATGTTTTTGATTTTTAGTTTCATGGTGAGTGACAGCACAAATACTCCTTTCAAATTATTGATTGGTTTGATCCTATCGATAATTTACACAGGATGTATTTTTTTTAAAGAGAAAGAAGAATTAAGCAGGATCCCCATTTTTGCCAAGTGGCTGTCTAAATAAGAAAAGGGTTATGCCTTTTTTCATGTTGAATTGTTGTTGCAGGGCCATGACCTGAATATACCGTCGTTTCATCGGGTAGTACCCATAATTGTTGTTTTATACTTTCAAGAAGTGTTTGCATATTCCCACCTGGTAGATCTGTTCTTCCAATGCTTTCTCTAAATAGCACATCTCCTGAAATAATAAAATTTTGCTGTTTACAATAAAATCCAAGATGTCCTGGTGAATGTCCTGGCACCCACAAGATATCCAGGCAATCATCACCCATCCAGATTTGCTCGCCTGGGATTAGATAGGTGAATGGCCCTTGATAATTATCAAACGGGATTCCCCACATCAATCCGGAGGCGGGGGCCATTTCAAGAACCTTTACTTCCATTGTATGTAAATGCAGACGGGTATTATATTGTTCATATACCCACTTGTTGCCGAATACATGGTCAAGATGGCAATGGGTATTCAATAAATATTTGAGTTGTAGCTCCTGCGACTGAATAAATGCTGCAAGCGTATGTTTTTCCTCTTCAAAATAGCAGCCCGGATCAATCAAAATTGCCTCTTTGCTCTCGTTAAATAGCAAATATGTGTTTTCTTGAAGCGGATTGAAGGTAAATGCTTTTACTTGAAACATGGTATTATTTCCTTAATTTTAATATCTGCAAAGTTACATCGACCTTTGGGATTCATTATGATTATTATGCGTACGTTTATCAGGATTTTTGTGGTGGCAATAAGTCTATGTATCGTTGATCCTACCGGGTTGTTTGCTCAGGTGAATATGGTAGACTTTGGGAAAAATCGGGTACAGCATAATCGGTTTAACTGGAGTTTCTATCAAAGTCCGAATTTTAATGTTCATTATTATCAGAATGGTTTGGAGTTGGCCAAATTTGTAACGCAAGTAGGAGAGCAGGATTTGCCGGATCTTGAAGCTTTTATTGAATTTTCGGTACAACGCCGAATCAATATTGTAGTGTATAATCATTATAACGACTACCGACAATCGAATATCGGAATTGGATTAGATTGGCCTAATTCCGGAGGTGTTACCCGTCTTGTTAATAATAAAATGGTGGTTTATTTTAACGGTGATCATAATGATCTTCGTCGTCAGGTAAGAGAAGGAATTGCCAGAGTGCTTGTGGAGACATTACTATTCGGGGATGATCTTGGTGAATTTGCACAAAATCAAGCTTTACTAGATTTGCCCAAGTGGATGACAGATGGCTACATATCTTATGCCGCTGAATCCTGGAACACGCAGCTTGATAATCAGCTGAAGTCGGTTATCTTAGGGGATACCTATAAAAACTTCTATCAATTTGCTTTTGAGCAACCCAAACTTGCCGGGCATGCTTTTTGGTACTATATAGAAGAAAAATATAAAAGAGAGAGTGTAACCTACCTGTTATATCTCTGTAGGCTTTATAAAAATGTAAATAAGGCTACACTTTCCATTTCCAGAAAAAAATTGAAGGCTATTCTCCGTGAGTTTATGCAATACAATCAAAATAAGTATATGCAGGATATTCGGGGAAGAAAAGATATCCCTTCAGGTAAGCTTACTCTACTGAAAGAGATTGAGAAAAAAGATTATTTCCGCTTTCAGCCAAATCCAAATCCAAAAAATAATTCATATGTATTTGTTCAATATCATAAGGGCGTAACTAAAGTTATATATACTGAAAATTTTTACAGAGAATATAAATTATGGAAAAGCGGAATTCAAAATTTGGAAGACCAGCCTAATCCTAACTATCCACTACTTGCCTGGGATCCTAAAGGCGCTCAAATTGCAATAATCGTTTGGGAAAAGGGGAGATTAAACTTACATGTGTATAATACTTTCAACAAAAAGAAATCTATTAAGGCCCAGCCTCTTCCTTTTGAGCAGATCAATGATGTACAATTCATGCTCGATGCCAACACCCTTATTTTGAGTGGGGTAAAAGGAGGGCAGAGTGATATATTCATTTATAAAATTGCCGAACAGAAAACGGATCAGATTACTAATGATATTTATGATGATTTAGATGCCTCTTTTGTTACTTTCCCGAATAAGACTGGAATCTTGTTTTCTAGTAACAGACCCGGTCCTGTATCAGTAGATGGGGATACAGCCTTGCCGCGAAATCGTTACAATGTTTTTCTCATTGACAACTGGAATATTACAGAATTTAAACAGATCAGTCAGCTCAGTAAGATTCCTTTTGGGAATGCCCGTTATCCTACCCAATTCAATGTCAATCACTTTACATTTATCAGTGATGAAAGTGGGATTGGAAATCGATGGGCCGGTTTCTTTAATACCAAAGCAGCCGGACTGGATACGGCTTATCAGATAGGAGAAGATATTCTGAGAAATCCTTCTTCCAAAGAATTGGATTCGGTTTTGTCTGTTTGGAATCGATCGAAACCCGATACCATGTTTACGTACAGAGTTACTGAAGATTCTGCATATACATTTCCGATCTCTAATTATCAAAGCAGTGTACTTGAATCTAGAATTGCGGGTGATAAAGGACAGGTAAGTGAAGTCAACAGACAAGGCGTATTTAAATACATTTATAAGTTGAAGGTGGATGAAAATCAGTTGAAAAAGAGAAATATAACAGCCCGCCCTACCGAATATGTAAAACGTTTATTCAGAC
>CAZZJD010000188.1:0-4162 GCA_964654305.1 uncultured Chitinophagaceae bacterium | reverse complement strand
AAAATCATCTGACAGACAGAGTGCAGATTGTAAACAAAGCCGTTTCTGATTATTCAGGTACTGCATATATGAACTTTTCAAAAGGTTCTTATGCCGGACACTTATCGTCGCAGGGAACTGAAGTAAAAGTAGAGCATTTGAATTATTTACTGAATGAACTTGGTTCAACAAAAACACTTTTTAAACTTGATGTTGAAGGCTTTGAAACATTATTAATCCCTTTATTAGCAGCTAGTCAGAATCCTCTTCATGTTTTTGTAATAGAAATGCATCCACCTGGTTTAAATAATATTTCCGATCCGACAAAAAATATTGATACTTTATTAAAGAGTGGTTTTATAGTTAAAACAATTACAGGTAGCAGTATTACGAATACTTCACAGGTTGACCATTGGGATAATATTGTTTGTTGGTATGATAGATAAGGACGTAACGCTTCAGATTAATCTTTCTCCTGGAGATATTGCCTATGCCCAGCTTACAGTGCCTTCACTGATAAAAAAACATCCGGAGGTAAAGTCTGTTTTGCTGGTTGTTGATATTTGTAAACCGGCTAAAACTAAACTAGTAAATCCTTTTGTGAGGTTTCCCGAACCGGCATTTTCTAACAGGTTAAAGCAGATCATCGATATTGCAACTGCTATACAAAAGCAAACACCCAATTGTCATTTATACATACTAAAGCCCGAAGATCCTTTATTGCATGAGTTAGGTAATAAATACCTTGGTGGTTGGTATTATCACACACATGATTATGGAGGATGTGCGAACATGGCCTATTGGGCAGGGTTTGAGCTTCCTGATACTCGTTATGTATTACATTATGATGGAGATATGCTTTTATACCAGAAGCCGGGGTATAGCTGGCTACAGGAAGCCCTCTTTTTACTAGAAAAAAATCAAACTGCTGTTGCTGCAACTCCGCGATACAATACTCCATTTGAAGGATCAGAAACTCGTCCGAGTTTTCGCCATGGAGTTCCTTATATTGAAAGAAGTAATTGCTGGCTTGATACATTTTTTAGTACACGATGTTTGCTTATTGATAAAGAAAGACTCAGGTCTTATATGCCTTTAATGAAGGGCCGTATTCTATGGGAAACCCTGGCTGTGAAATATTTAAAAAGAGGGTTTCCTCGTTCTCCTGAAATTGTGATGTTCAGGCGCATCGGAGGAAAAGGGGGCCATCGGCTTATTCTTAAAAATTTCAATAGCTGGTTGATGCATCCTCATTCAAAACCATCCGAGTATATACAATACTTGCCAAATATTATTGCATTAATTGATAAAGGTCTCTATCCGAAAGACCATTCGGAGGAAAATCTGGAGTTGGATAAATGGATTGAACTTGTCAAAACAAATGGGATCAATTAAGAAAATATTGTTGCTAACTCCAGGTCAGCCATCTTCCAATCCAAGATTATTGAAGGAGGCGATTTGTTTGTCAGAAGCAGGTTACAAAGTAACCGTGCTTTATTGCTTTTGGGCACACTGGGCTCACAAAGCAGATGAGCTTATAAAAAGTAAGTATAGTTCAATTAATTGGATTGAGGTTGGGGGCAATCCGTATACTTTAAAATGGAAATATCTTTATACTCGCATAAGACAAAAATTATTTCTTTATCTGTATCAGTTCTTTCCGGGAAACTTATACTTGGCAGAACGTTCGGAATTGAGGGCTTTCAGTGAAATGATGAAGACTGCAAAAAAAATTGATGCGGACTTATATATTGCTCATAATCTTGGAGTGTTAGCAGTCGCTGGCAGGGCGGCAGCGCATAGATCTGTTTCCTTTGCTTTTGATGCTGAAGATTTTCATCGCGGACAAGCATCTCAATCTACAAAAGAATACCAGCGAACTCTAATTTTAGAAAATTTTTGGATTCCGAAAGCTACTTATTTGTCTGCAGCCAGCCCTTTGATTGCGGCTGCTTACGAAAATGTTACAGGTGTAAAGAGTACAGTTATTAATAATGTTTTTTCAAGAAAATATATCACAAGCAATATAAGGTCAATGAATAAGCCTATTCGATTGTTTTGGTTTTCTCAGTCAATTGGCCGAGGTCGTGGACTGGAGGATGTTATCAGTGCTTTACAAAGGCTACCGAAAGGCAGCTATACGCTTACTTTAATGGGTGATGCGGATGATGATATCAAAACCTACCTGTATCAGCTAATTGAAGAACAGCAAAATAAAAAAGATGTGATTCGTTTTCTGGAGCCGGTCCATCCTGATTTGGTCTTTTCAGTTGCTGAATCCTATGATATAGGATTAGCTCTGGAACCCGGACGTGACAAGAACAACCAAATTGCTTTATCGAATAAAATATTCACCTACTTGTTGGCTGGGCAAGCACTCATACTCTCAGCTACCCCAGCACAAAAATTATTTTATGACTCTCATCCTGAAATTGGTTGGCTTTATCCTTGCGGTAATGTGGATGCGCTAGTGAAAATACTCTGTCAAATTTCAGAGAACAGATCTGGTTTGATGAATGCTAAATCAAAAGCGAGAGAATTAGCTATAGATGTTTATAATTGGGAGAAAGAGAAAGTCAATTTTCTAAATTTAGTTGGAGCTGCAATTGTAAATGAGTAAAATACTCATCATATCTCCCCATTATCCGCCTTCAAATCTTGCTTCGGTTCACCGAGCTCGTTTATTTGCACAGCATCTGCCGTCCTTCGGTTGGGAACCAGTTATTCTCACAGTTCATGAAAACTATTATGAAGAGGCACCTGACCGAAATCTTGAAAATATGCTGCCTCAAAATCAGCGAATAGAAAAGGTAAAAGCTTTTTCTATAACCACTCCCCGAATGATCGGAGATATAGGATTAAGGGCTTATTTTCAGCTTAGAAAAAAAGCATTATCAATAGTTAAAAATGACAAGATAGATTTTGTTTATATCCCAATCCCTTCTTTTTATGTTTCTCTGATTGGTCCATATCTGCACCGAAAAACCGGAGTAAAGTATGGAATTGATTATATAGATCCATGGGTACATGAATTTCCAGGTTCAGATAAAATATTTTCACGCCATTGGTTCAGTACAAAACTATCTAAATTGCTTGAGCCCATTGCTGTAAAAAAAGCATCCCTGATAACAGGTGTAGCAGAAGGATATTTTAAAGGAGTGCAGAATCGTAATCCGTATTTGCTGAAGACCTGTCTTTTTGGTGCTATGCCATATGGAGGTGAGGAACAGGATCATTTAGCAGTTAAAAAATTGAACTTAAGACCCTATGTATTTAATAAGAACGGGAAAACGCAACTGGTATATGCAGGAGCCATGTTACCCAAAGCATATGTTTTATTAGAACAGGTTTTTCAATCAGTCTCAGAAAATAGAGAACTTTTTCAGGAAGTGGAATTTCATTTTATTGGAACGGGTATAACGCCTAACGACCCGGAAGGCCATACCATTAAAGCGATTGCTCAGAAATATGGATTATGGGGTTCAATTATATTCGAATATCCTAAACGCATTCCTTATTTGGATGTACTTACTCACTTGGAAGCGTCTGACGGTATATTTATTCTTGGAAGTACAGAGCCTCACTATACCCCAAGTAAAGTATATCAGGGCGTATTGAGTAAAAAACCAATACTTGCTCTATTACATGAGGAATCTACCGCCTCCAAAATACTTAAAGAAACAAAAGCGGGCTTAGTCCTCAGTTTTAGGGAGTCTGATATAGAAAATATAAAAAAAACATTTCTTTATTTTTTTATCAACTATAATCAGTTTCATAAAGAATTTAGTAGCGATCACATTGAAATAGAAGTATTCAAACAATTTAGTGCTAAGGCTGTCACTTTACAGTTGACTAAGTTGCTGAATCAAGTAACCGGAATAAATATTTGAAAAGGCTTGCTATTATAACTACACACCCTATTCAATACAATGCACCTCTTTTTAGACTGCTCAGCGAGAGAGGTGTTATTGAAGTGAAAGTTTTTTATACCTGGTCACAATCACAAAAAGGAAATTTATTTGATCCGGGCTTTGGAAAAAACAGAGAATGGGATATTCCACTATTGGAAGGATATGTATATGAATTTATTTTGAACGTTTCTAAACGTCCGGGATCACATCACTTTTTTGGCATAGTCAACTCGAAGCTTATCGACAGAATTAAATTTTATTCATCGGATGCA
>CAZZJD010000187.1:0-4175 GCA_964654305.1 uncultured Chitinophagaceae bacterium | reverse complement strand
CTCTTTGAAATCGTCATCTAATCCCAAATCATCATCTCCGGATTTCCCCTTTTTCCCTTTCTTCCCGGTAGACTTAGGCATATCAAACTCTTCGAAATCCGGATCATAATTTTCATCATCATCCTTATTCCAATTATCATCTTCATCTTCAGGAAGATCCTCATCTTCGTCGTCATCTTCCGCTTTCTTTTTTGACTTAGCAGATGATGCAGCTTTCCCAGTTGCCTCTATTTCATCTTCCAGCTCATCATCTTCTAATTCATCTTCTTCTTGCTTCTTAGAGCGAGTAGAAGGTTTCTTAGGACTGGTTGACTTTTCAGTCGTCTTTGGACTTGTTTTTTTAGTTGACTTTGCCATGGTACAACAATCTTGTATGTAAAATTTCAGAGAGATTTTTAAATGACCAAATTTTTTTGCTCTAATTTTTATAAAGCAGCCACTTGACTTTGGTATAATATTTGATCGCGGCCGGGTCCGTTAGAAACATAGCGAATCTCAACCTGCAAGTAATCCCTTATAAAACTAAGATACTGCCGAAATGCAGCAGGTAATTCATCTGCTGTCTTACATTCCGCAACAGGCTTATCCCATCCGGAAAAATCTTTATAAATAGGTTCTATATCTGCACCTACCAGTTGATAGGGCATATCCTCAGTTACAGTCCCGTTATGTTTGTATGCAGTACAAACTTTTAAGGAAGAAAAACTATCCAATACATCCGACTTAGTCATAACCAACTGCGTTACCCCATTGATCATACAGGTATAATTTAAGGCTACCAGATCAATCCACCCACATCTACGGGGCCTACCAGTGGTAGCTCCAAATTCATGTCCGATCTTTCTTAGCTCTTCTCCGGTTTCGTCAAACAATTCGGTAGGAAAAGGGCCGCCGCCTACTCTTGTACAATACGCTTTCGTTACACCGATAACTTCTCCGATATGCTTGGGTGCAATGCCCAGTCCCGTACATACACCGGCAGAAATCGTATTGGAGGAGGTTACAAATGGGAAAGTACCAAAATCTACATCCAGCATACTTCCCTGTGCCCCTTCTGCCAACACTTTATTTCCTTCTTTAAGTAAACGATTGATAAAATATTCGCCATTAACAATATTCAATGTTTTGAGAAAATCAACGGCTTCAAAAAAATCCTGCTCCCACAATGCAATATCTTCCTCAAAATTATACACACCCAGCATCTGGATATGCTTTGCGCGAAGCTTATGATAAATTTGATGGAAATCTGGCCTTAACAGATCGCCAACCCTGATTGCATTCCTTCCGGTTTTATCCATATATGCCGGACCGATCCCCTTGAGTGTAGACCCGATCTTATCATCTCCTTTAGATAATTCTGAAGCTTTGTCAAGGGCTCTGTGAGTAGGCACGATCACATTGGTTCGCTCAGAAATAAATAAATTCTTTTTTACATCAATCCCAAAACCAGCTACTTTTTCACATTCTTTTTTTAAAGTAACCGGATCAAGGACCACTCCGTTACCAATGAGATTTATGATATTATCATGAAATATACCACTGGGGATCTGATGTAGTACTACTTTATCACCCTTGACATACAAAGTGTGTCCCGCATTAGGCCCACCTTGAAATCGGGCAATCACATCATATTTCGGTGCGAAATAATCCACCACTTTACCCTTCCCTTCATCACCCCATTGTAACCCCAATAATACATCAACCATAAAATAATTTTATTTTGAGTTGGCAAAATTAAGTGAAAGCATCTCTGCAAAAAGGAAAATTTATTCAGTATCGTAGCGTTCCACATTATGAATGCCAGGTAATTTTAACAAGCCGCTTACGAGTTTATCCAACTCATCTTTGTCGCGCACGAACAAACGAATATTTCCTTCAAAAACCCCTTCTTTTGCTTCAATAGTAATGGCACTGATATTTAATTTCATCTCTCCGGAAACCAAACTTAAAATTTTACTCACTGCGCCCACATCATCGACGCCAATGATTCTGACACCTGTAAGGAAAGATATTTCCTTATTCTTCGCCCATTTTGTTTTGACCACCCGATGTCCGAAGTTAGACAATAGCCTCGTTGCATTCGGACAATTGGTGCGATGAATAATCAATCCCTTACCGGTAGAAACAAATCCAAAAACATCATCCCCTGGTATTGGCTTACAACAGTTGGCAAGAGAATAAATAATTCTGTCGCTGCTCTCACCAAAAATAATCAGCTCGCTGTCTTTTGGCGGCATTGACTTAATAGGATCATAAGCTGGCTTAGGCTCTGTAAGGGGCTTGACTGGCTTAGGTAATTCAAGCCGGTCGCCATGCATAGGCACATCTTTCAGCTCTTTCAGGTCGATGGTCTTGTTGGCAATTTTATAAAACAGTTCAAGGTGTGAAGGAAGTTTAAAATACTGTGTAAGCACATCCACATTTGTTAGATCATAAGCTGCACCCATCTGCTCAAGCTTTCTCTGAAGAATGTATTTTCCCTCATCTGCAACCTTTCGCTTTTCTTCTTTCAGGGCATCTTTTATACGATTGCGCGCTTTTGCCGTTACCACAAAAGCCAACCAGTCGTCACCCGGCTTCTGTTTGTTACTCGTAATGATCTCTACCTGATCTCCACTTCTCAGTTTATGGGCAATAGGCACTAACTTATGATTCACTTTGGCTCCTATACATTTGCTGCCCACATCAGAGTGCACACTAAAAGCAAAATCCAGAGCCGAAGCACCTACAGGCAACATTTTTACATCACCTTTTGGAGTGTACACATAAATTTCATCAGCCAGAAAGGAACTCTTGAAATCCTGTAAGAAATCGAGCGAACTGCTTTCCTGATTATTTAATGCTTCTCTAATATTTTTAAACCAAAGATCAAAGCGATCTTCATCTCCCGTATCCTCTTTGTATTTCCAGTGCGCAGCAAGTCCCTTCTCTGCAATCTCATTCATTCTTCTTGTACGGATCTGCACCTCTACCCATTTACCTTGCGGACCCATTACCGTAGTATGCAATGCCTCATAACCATTACTCTTAGGGTTGCTGAGCCAATCGCGTAAACGTTCCGGAGAAGGGGTATACATATCCGTTACAATAGAGTATGCTTTCCAGCAATCTTCTTTTTCTTTTTCCTGTGGTGCATCAATAATTATACGAATGGCAAAGAGGTCATATACTTCTTCGAAGGAAACCCCTTTTTTCTTCATTTTATTCCAAATGGAGTGGATGGATTTGGGCCGTCCGTATATATCAAATTGTGTAAACCCCGATTTATCCATTCGATCTTTTACCGGCTTGATGAATTCATTAATGTATCGGCTACGCTCGCGCTTGGTCTCTGATAGTTTTTTGGCAATATCTTTATAGGTCTCAGGCTCCATGTATTTCATGGAGAGATCTTCCATTTCTGTCTTGATATTGTATAAACCTAAGCGGTGGGCAAGAGGAGCATATATGTATATCGTTTCACTGGCAATCTTCAACTGCTTTTCTCTGCGCATACCCTCGAGGGTGCGCATATTATGCAAACGATCCGCAAGTTTAATCAAAATCACACGAGGATCATCCGTTAGTGTAAGTAGGATTTTTTTGAAATTTTCGGCCTGCTGCGTAGAGTTAGTATCTACGACATTGGAGATTTTTGTGAGTCCGTCAATAATACGCGCTATCTCACTTCCAAATTCATGCTCTACATCTTCAAGCGTGATATCCGTATCTTCTACGGTGTCATGCAATAAGGCGCAAATAGTAGAACGAATGCCCAATCCGATCTCCTCCACACAAATCTGTGCCACTGCCAAAGGATGAAGGATGTAAGGCTCCCCACTTTTTCTGCGCATGGTACGATGAGCATCAGCAGCCATCTCGAAGGCTGTGCGCAATAACTCCTTGTCGCCCTTTTTAAGTTTGCTTTTTAAGGCACGTAATAGGGAGCGGTACTGACGCAGAATCTCTTTCTTTTCCTGGTCGGCATTTAAATTATAAGGCTGTATCGTAGAAAGGGTATCCAGAAAAACAAAAATACAAAAATGCAGGGCATGATGGAAGGTCGAAAAAACAACCCTTCTTTATTTCGCCGAAGTCATTACCTTTGCATCCCCTCAACGAAAAAATTGAGTCATTGTCTATTCCGGATGTGGTGAAATTGGTAGACACGTCAGACTTAGGATCTGATGCCGCAA
>CAZZJD010000186.1:0-4193 GCA_964654305.1 uncultured Chitinophagaceae bacterium | reverse complement strand
CTCCAGTTGCGGCCTCGGCTCCTGTTACCCCAATTGCCGAAAAACCAAAGCCTGCCGCCTCTACAGAAAATCTTATCACTATTAAAAGCCCTATGATAGGTACTTTCTACCGTAAGTCTTCGCCTGATAAACCTAATCTTGTTGAAGTAGGGTCTGAGATAAATCCTGGTAGCGTGGTTTGCATCATTGAGGCCATGAAACTTTTTAACGAGATCGAAAGTGAGATAAAAGGTCGTGTAGTAAAAGTATTGGTTGATGATGCTTCTCCTGTTGAGTATGATCAACCTCTATTCCTGGTTGAACCTGCCTGATTCATTTTAAACCACTAGCCATTATGTTTAAGAAAATCCTCATTGCCAACAGAGGCGAGATAGCGTTGCGTGTAATACGGACGGCACGGGAGATGGGTATCAAAACCGTTGCAGTTTACTCTACTGCAGACAGAGATAGTTTGCATGTAAAATTTGCTGATGAGGCGGTTTGTATTGGAAAGCCACAAGGGTCAGAGTCATATTTAAATATTCCAAATCTTATTGCTGCAGCTGAAATTACCAATGCAGATGCGATTCATCCAGGTTATGGCTTCCTTGCAGAAAATGCTAAGTTTGCTGAAATATGTGGTTTAAGTGGCATTAAATTCATCGGTCCTACGCCTGAGCAGATTAGAAAAATGGGCGATAAGATTACGGCAAAAGAAACCATGATCAAGGCCGGGGTACCTGTAGTGCCTGGAGGAGAAGGTTTGTTGGATAGTCTGGAACAGGCGAAGTATCTGGCTAAGGAAATTGGTTACCCTGTGATTCTTAAGGCTACGGCCGGTGGTGGTGGAAAAGGTATGCGTGTGGTATGGTCTGAGGATGAACTGGAGCGTAACTATAATATGGCGAAAACAGAAGCCGGTGCTGCTTTCAAGAATGATGGGATTTATATGGAGAAATTTGTGGAAGAGCCTCGTCATATTGAGATTCAGGTAGCCGGTGATCGCTTTGGAACGGTATGTCATTTAAGTGAGCGGGATTGTTCCATTCAGCGTCGTCATCAGAAATTGGTAGAAGAATCTCCCTCTCCTTTTATGACCCCTGAGTTACGTAAAGCTATGGGAGATGCTGCTAAAAAAGCAGCTTCTGCTATAGGATATGAAAGTGTAGGTACAATCGAGTTTCTGGTAGACAAGCATCGAAACTTCTATTTCATGGAGATGAATACGCGTATTCAGGTAGAGCATTGTGTTACTGAAGAGGTTACCAACTTTGATCTAATTAAAGAACAAATATTGATTGCAGCTGGAGAACGCATCAGCGGTAAAGATTATGAGCCCGAAATGCACGCGATAGAATGCCGGATAAATGCTGAAGATCCTTATAATGATTTTCGTCCTTCTCCTGGTAAGATCACTGTGTTGCATCAGCCGGGAGGACACGGTATTCGGATAGATAGTCATGTTTATGCAGGATATGTGATTCCTCCATATTATGATTCCATGATTGCTAAAATTATTGCGATTGCCCGTACCCGTGAGGAGGCCATCAATACGATGAGCAGAGCATTAAGTGAATATGTAATTGAAGGTGTGAAAACAACCATTCCCTTCCATCAACAACTGATGCGCAATGAAGATTTCAGAAAAGGAAATTTCACAACGAAATTTCTGGAGACCTTTCAGATGAAATAGTAACAAACTTCATTTTTTATTTTTTAATAGCCCCGTGTTAAAACACGGGGCTATTAATTTTATTGCGACCCCATAGCCAGGGGTTTAAAACTCCTGGCTATGAAAAAGTATTAAAATGCAAAACCCCGGCATGCCGGGGTTTTTATTAAGATACAAAACTTTGACAATTATCTTAAAAACAACATCTCTCTGTATTTGGGTAAATACCAGCTTGCATCATCTACCAGTATTTCAAGCTTGTCAACATGGTAGCGGATATCATCAAAATATTTACCTTTCACCTCATCGCAATAAGCAATGGCTTTTTCTCTGGTGTTTGAAAGATTGTTTGCTTTTTTGCGAGCTTCAATCATCAGACTAACTAGCTCACTTACTTTGTTGATATGAGATGAAATCTTAATAAGAATTTGTTTTTGATTGGTGTACGATGATTCATCAATTCCAATTTCTTTCATCCCCTTGATATTATTGATCAGTACGTTTTGATAACTGATTGCACCGGGTAAAATGTGACTGGTACAAAGTTCACCCATGATTCGGCTTTCAATTTGCACTTTCTTGATGTATTTCTCTAACTCAATTTCATGGCGGGCTTCTAATTCGCTATGAGAATATACGCCAGTATTTTCAAACAACTTCTTGGCTTTGGCCTGCACCATGGCATCCAGTGCGAGCGGAGTTGTTTTTACATTGGGTAATCCACGTTTTTCGGCCTCCTCTGCCCATGCATCGCTATAGCCATCACCTTCAAACAATACTTTTTTACTTTCAGAAATGTATTGCTGTAAGATATGCATGATAGCGATCTCTTTTTTATCACCTTTTTCGATTAAGGCATCTACATCTTTTTTGAAAGTGATCAAGGTGTCTGCCATGATCGCATTCAAAACCGTCATTGCGTTGGCGCAATTGGCACTGGAGCCTACGGCTCTGAATTCAAATTTATTACCCGTAAAGGCGAAGGGAGAAGTACGGTTTCTATCGGTATTATCCAGCAATAATTCGGGAATGCTCTTATGGAGGTCCAGCTTAAGGATGGCTTCATCTTGCTCATCGAATTTATTGGTTACACGTTTTTCTACATCTTCCAATACTTTGGAAAGGTATTGTCCAATAAATACGGAAATGATAGCCGGTGGCGCTTCATTCGCACCCAAGCGGTGATCATTTCCCGCACTAGCGATAGATGCACGAAGCAATTCTGCATAATTGTCAACCGCTCTGATAACATTTACAAAGAATGTCAGGAACATTAGATTGGTTTTGGGCGTTTTTCCCGGAGCCAATAAGTTCACACCTGTATCCGTTGCCATGCTCCAGTTATTGTGCTTGCCACTACCATTGATTCCCGCAAAAGGTTTTTCATGAACCAGAACCCGCAAGCTGTGACGACGTGCTACACGATCCATTACATCCATCAATAAAGAGTTGTGATCTACCGCCACACTCACTTCTTCAAAAATTGGAGCACACTCAAACTGAGCAGGGGCTACCTCGTTATGGCGGGTACGAAGAGGAATGCCTAATTTATATGACTCCTGTTCAAAATCACGCATGAATGCATATACTCTTTCAGGAATAGAGCCAAAGTAATGATCTTCCAGCTGTTGACCTTTAGCAGGGCCATGTCCAAATACCGTTCTTCCACTCAATACCAGGTCGGGACGTGCATTGAACATACCTTCATCGATAAGAAAATATTCCTGCTCCCAACCAAGTGTAGCAGTTACTTTAGAAACATTTTTATCAAAATAATGACATACATCCACGGCTGCTTTATTCAGCGCTTCAACAGCTTTTAACAATGGGCCTTTGTAGTCGAGTAATTCTCCGGTATAAGAAACAAATACAGTAGGTATACACAAGGTCTTTCCACTTCCAGTTTCCATAATGAAGGCAGGAGAAGATGGATCCCAAGCTGTATAACCACGTGCTTCAAAAGTCGCTCTTAATCCGCCACTGGGAAAAGATGAAGCATCGGGTTCTTGCTGAATGAGGGCGGCGCCGTCGAATTCTTCTATAGCGGTACCATCACCTTTTAATGTAAAGAATGAATCGTGTTTTTCTGCAGTAGTTCCGGTAAGAGGTTGGAACCAGTGTGTATAGTGAGTTACATCTTTGGTTTCGGCCCATTGACGAATACCAGTAGCGATTTGGCTCGCCATAGATCGATCGATGCGCTTGCCTCCTTTGATAGAGGCGACCAGACTTTTATAAGCTTCATCGCTCAAAAATTGTCGAGCAGTTGCTAAAGTAAATACATTCTCGCCAAAAATTGCAGTGATCTTTCCTGACCCTGAAATAGATGAAGGTGAAGCGGCTCCCAACTTTTTGATCGCTTGAAATCGTAATGATTGCATGGTATTAAGTTTAAGTTGCAAAAAAAAGAAAAAAAACAAAGAAATCAATCTAATTTCTTCTTTTTTACAAGAAAAAACATTTTTTTGATTAAAAAATTACGAAATAACGGTCGTTTGTTTAAATATTTAATTAGTTATAATCTAAAAAATTAGATATAAAA
>CAZZJD010000185.1:0-4228 GCA_964654305.1 uncultured Chitinophagaceae bacterium | reverse complement strand
CCACCAATCTTAGTTGAGCTGATCGATATGATTGAAGAAGGTAGTATCAGTCACTCTGTAGCCTCTCAGAAATTATTCCCCCATCTTGTGCAAAAAGGAGGCAGCCCAAAAATACTCGCCTCGTCATTGAACCTGATTCAGGATCGAGATGAGGATACACTTATTCAGTTAATTGAACAGGTATTAAATGCGATGCCTGCTAAAGTTCAAGAATATCAAAAAGGAAAAAAAGGGCTTATTGGATTATTTGTAGGCGAAGTGATGAAATTGTCTAACGGGAAAGCAGATCCTAAAATGCTGAATCAACTTATTGCAAGTAAATTACAGAAATAAATTTCCAAAGTATAAACTAGCTAACACGTATCTTCATTTTTCATTTTTTAATTATGATAAGATCATTCATTGTTGTCGCGATTACAATTTTCTTTTTTTCATGTTCCGGGGATTCAGAAAGATCTTTTAATGTGACTGCAGATATTAAGTCGGCTCCGAATACATCAGTTTATCTTGAGCTGATATCATTTAACAATGCTCCCCCTCAGATAATAGACAGCATGACAGTCAAGAATGGTAAGTTTTCATTCAAAGGAAAGACTACAGAAGAGTCATTATTGCAAATTCGTGTGCCTGAATTGGGAGATGCCCCTTTGTTATTTTTAGTAAATGATAAAAATAATATAGAGATCACAGGGGAATGGAATAAACCTACAAGTTTTCGTTTTAAAGGCTCTCCCGCATCTGAACGGCTTCGGATTTTTGTGGATTCTCTTACTATATTACAGCTTAATATGTCTGCAAAAGACACTGCTGAAGTGCTTACTGATAGTATTGCTGATTTAAGGAAAGAGGAAGAGGAGCAAAAACTTCGCGCCTATAAATCTTTTGTCGTGAAAACTGCAAAGACAGATGAAAGTCCGGTAATTAGTTTGTTTGCTGCCTCTATGCATATGGGAGATGATGTGAAAGAAACAGAGGTTATGCTAAATCAATTGCAGAGAAGGTTTCCCAAGCATAGCGGGGTAGCAATTGTAGTGAAAGATTATCGTGACATGATGATGAAAATGCAGGAGAAGGAAAAAAATAAACCGATTCAGCCAGGAGTATTAGCTCCGGAAATTAACCTACCCGATACTGAAGGAAAAATGTTTTCGCTCAGTAGTTTGAGGGGCAAATATGTATTGATTGATTTTTGGGCCAGCTGGTGTGGTCCATGTAGAGCGGAAAATCCAAACGTGGTTGCGGCTTTCAAAAAGTATCAAGACAATAATTTTACCATCTTGGGTGTATCACTAGATAAAGCCAAAGACGATTGGCTGAAGGCTATCCGTGAAGATCAATTAATATGGCATCATGTATCGGATCTGAAGTTTTGGGATTCTCCTATGGTAAATCTTTATGGATTTATGGGTATTCCTTACAATGTATTGATTGATCCAGAGGGAAAGGTTATCGCTGATAATCTGAGAGGGACTGCTTTAGAGAAAAAGCTTGAAGAAGTACTGAAATAAAATAGGCCCCGGTAGAAACCGGGGCCGCAACCAAAACTAACTGCTTATGAGAAAAATTTAATTTCTCATACAAATTTCGTCTATCTGTTTGGCTTCCGATGTTCAAGAATTGTTAATGTTTTTGCATAAAAAAGGCCCCAATTGAAATCGGGGCCGCAACCAAAACTAACTGCTTATGAGAAAAATTTTTACTACTGCAAATAAGACGTTTTTTTTCTCATTTTGTTATACCGCATACGTTAAATAATTGCAAATACAGGAAAGTATTTAATCCGCTAAAGGTTTCCTCTTAATATTAGAGGCTAAAAATGGTTATCTGTTATTCTCCTGCATTAATTTCTCTGCATTTTCAGCTACCTGTAAAGCTTCAATTAATTCCTCTATTTCCCCATTTAAAACCGCATCCAGGTTATATAACGTAAGACCGATTCGATGATCCGTAACTCTGCCTTGTGGGAAATTGTAGGTGCGGATTTTGGCAGAACGATCACCGGTACTTACAAGACTTTTCCGCTGGCGGGCAATTTCTTCTTCTTGCTTACGCACCTGCTCTTCATATAATTTGGTACGTAACATTTGCATAGCTTTTTCGCGATTGGCAAGCTGTGTTCTTTCCGTCTGACAAATCACAACAGTTCCCGTTGGTAGATGCGTAAGCATAACCTTTGTTTCTACTTTATTTACATTCTGTCCGCCGGCACCACCGCTTCGTGCCGTTTCCATTTTTACATCACTTTCTCTAAGTTCAAAATCGATTTCTTCAGCTTCCGGCATCACGGCTACTGTAGCTGCACTGGTATGTACGCGTCCGCTGGTTTCGGTAGCCGGTACCCGTTGTACCCGATGCACACCACTTTCGAATTTGAGGGTTCCGTATACATCATCTCCTGTTACTTCTAGCTGCACCTCTTTATACCCACCAACTGTTCCTTCATTTTCACTAAGAATGGATGTTTTCCAGCCTTTTTTTTCACAATACTTGATATACATTCTTAGCAAATCTCCGGCAAAAAGACTGGCTTCATCCCCTCCTGTTCCGGCACGTATTTCCAGAATGGCATTTTTATCGTCCTGAGGATCTTTCGGGATCAACATTTGACGGATCTCTTTTTCTAGTGCTTCTTTCTTTTCTTCCAATGGGGGTAATTCTTCCTTGGCTAGTTCTTTCCATTCAGGATCATTACTGTGTAGGGCCTCTTTGTACGTTTGAATATCGTCGGATAGTTGTAACAATGATTTTCTGGCTTGTACAATTTTTTCAAGTTGGCGATATTCTTTACTGAGTTGAGAAAAACGTTTGTTATCACTTACTACTTCCGGATTGGTAAGTGCGATACCTATTTCGTCAAAGCGAGCCTGCAGGGCTTCTAATTTATCTAACATAACAGCGTAGGCCGGATGTATCTTTGTATTATATTTCCGGTTCGCAAAAGTAAATCAATTCAGGTGGCTTACAGAAAATTCAAGGGAACACAATTATTTGATGGATATTTTTTCAGAGAAAATGCAGTACTTATTACTGAAGCGTCCGGCCAAATCATCGATTTGGTCTCTGCGCATGAGGCCGGTGAGGATGTTGAGCAATATGAAGGCATTCTTACACCCGGTTTTATCAATGCCCATTGTCATCTTGAATTAAGTCATCTGAAAGGTGTGATTCCGCCCCATACAGGTCTGATTGAATTTCTTTGTTCGGTTGTTACCAAAAGAGATTTCCCTAGGCAAATGATCAATCTGGCAATACAGGATGCCGAAGAAGAAATGTATCAAAACGGTATTGTTGCTGTTGGAGATATTGGCAATACAGCAGATACTGCTTATGTGAAAAGCAGGAGTAAAATAATGTGGCAGAACTTTGTGGAAGTGCTTAGTATGACGGATGAAAAAGCAACACAGGAAGTACAACACTATGAGCGTGTTTATCATCATTTGAAAGAGGCCCTGCAAAACTCCGAACTTCCGCATCGCTCTGTACTTGTACCTCACGCACCCTATACGATCTCTCCAAAAACCTTTCAAATGATCAATGATCTTACAGAAGGGCAGATCATTTCCATGCATAATCAGGAACATCCTGCCGAAGATGAATTGTATCAAAAAGGGGAGGGTGATTATCTTAAATTTTTTAGAGTTTTTGGCATAAATACTTCTCCGTTTCCAATAACGGGCAAGAGTAGTATTCAGTCTGTTCTTCCTTATTTTACGAAAGGACAAAAAATATTTTTGATTCATAATACCTATATGCATGAATCAGATATTATTTGGGCAAATGATTATGCGGCTCAAAATGGATTGTCGCTAGTGTATTGTCTTTGTCCTTCAGCCAATTCCTATATTGAAAACCGTTTACCGGATATAGAATTATTTCAGAAAAACAATTGTCATTTGGTTTTAGGAACAGATAGCTATAGCAGCAACTGGCAATTATCCATTGCAAGAGAAATTCGTTTGTTGTCGCACGAAAAAAATATTCCACTCGATTTTTTATTAAAAATGGCTACTATAAATGGTGCAATTGCCTTGAACTGGGAAGCCCATCTGGGTAGTTTTGAAAAAGGAAAGAAGCCCGGAATTGTATTACTGAGTAATGATTTATCTTCTTCCAAAAGACTCCTCTAGTATTTATTAGTTTAGTATCTGCTTAAGTATTGGCAGTGTTTTCATCTGTCCGAATTCAGAAATATGTGCTTTATAGTAAGCTTCCATCATTTCTAGAATTT
>CAZZJD010000184.1:0-4236 GCA_964654305.1 uncultured Chitinophagaceae bacterium | reverse complement strand
TAATGTTTTCCCTTCGAAGAATTCCAACATAGCCCCACCTCCGGTTGAAACGTAACTTACTTTATCTGCTAAATGGAACATGTTTACTGCAGCTACACTATCTCCTCCCCCAACTAAACTAAATGCACCATTGGCGGTAGCTTCAGCAACTGTCAGCGCAATGGATTTTGTTCCATTCTGAAATTTCTCCATCTCAAATACACCCATCGGTCCATTCCATAAAATCGTCTTGCTTTTTAATACAACTGACTTGAAATCACTAACAGCCTGCTTCCCAATATCTAACCCCATCCATCCTGAAGGTATATTGCCACTCTCACAGTTATCTGTTTGTGCATCTGCAGCAAATTTATCAGCGATCGTACTATCTGTTGGCAGATGAATCAATACACCTTTAGCTTTCGCTTTTTCAAGAATCTCTAACGCTAATGCCAAGCGATCATCTTCACAAAGTGAATTACCGATCTGCTTACCTAATGCTTTCCAGAATGTATAAGCCATTCCTCCTCCAATAATGATATCCGTCGCTCTGTCGAGCAAGTTTTCAATGATCAGAATTTTATCGCTCACTTTAGCACCACCAATAATAGCCGTAAATGGTTTTTGTGCATTCAATAATACTTTCTCTCCTGCTGCTACTTCCCCTTCCATCAACAGTCCGAACATCTTATTTTCAGGTGTAAAGAATTTAGCAATCACTGCAGTACTGGCATGCGCACGATGTGCCGTTCCAAATGCATCATTTACATATACATCTCCATGCTTGGCTAATTTTTCAGCAAAGGATTCATCTCCCTTTTCTTCCTCCTTATAAAAACGCAAATTCTCAAGTAGTAAAACTTGTCCTGGTAGTAAGGAAGAGGATAACTGATAAGCCTGCTCGCCAATACAATCATTTGCGAATAAAACATTTACGCCAATTGACTGGTTCAGATGAGCAATTAAATGCTTTAAGGATGATTTTTCTTCCGGTCCTTCTTTCGGACGCCCCATATGACTCATCAGAATCACACTGCCTCCATCACTGAGTATTTTTTTTATCGTAGGAATCGCAGCGCGGATACGTGTGTCATCTGTAATCGCATGGGTTGCTTTGTCCAGTGGCACATTAAAATCTACGCGGATCAATGCTTTTTTACCTGAAAAGTTATAAGTAGAAAATTTGCTCATGTGAGTGAAATTAAAATAAATAATGATTGTTCTGCTGCGCGAAAATAGTTAATTTAATAAATAGTTGTCGTTGTTATCGTTGTTGTCATGTTTGTCTAGTTATTCCTTTTTCTTCACTACCCGCACGAGATCATCTTTTCTGATAGAAATAGGAAGATTACCAATTTGCACTAACACTTGTTTCCCTCTGATTTCTTTCACGATTCCAACTTTTCGATTTGTGATACTTCGGACTTCGCTTCCAATTTCTATTTCGCCTCCGGCTTCTTCATATTGATCAAGTATGAGTCGTTCTTTTTTTGTCGGTTGATTTTTTTGTTTTTGCCCATAGAGCAATACCTGCATCTGTTGAATGGCTTTGTTTTTATCCTCTGCTCTTTTCCATTCATGAAGAATAGCTTTGATTTTTCTTTCCAGATCTTTCAACTCTACCCATTTTTGTTCTTGTGCTTTATTTTTATGTTTTAAAATTTCGATATGTTGACGATGCTGTTCACGATTCAATTCATTTTCTAAACGATATTGAAGTTTATTATTTTCTTGAATGAGTCGATTCAATGCTTTCTCTTTCTCACTTATCTTATCAAGTTGCTGTTGTGTTTTATTGAGCAGATGATCGAGGCGGTAATGATTTTGATTGATTAATTGTTTTGCCTGATCCGTTAATCTTTTGGGCAATCCTATTCTTTCTGCAATCGCAAATGTGTATGAACTTCCGGGCTTGCCTACTATCAATCGGTATTGAGGAAGCATGGTTTCCTCATCAAATCCCATCGCCGCATTTAAAATACCCGGTGTATGATCGGCCATCAATTTCAGATTAAGATAGTGGGTAGTTACGATGCCAAATGATTTTTTTTCAGAAAGTTCTTTGAGGATCACTTCTGCAAAGGCGCCTCCTAAATTAGGATCGCTCCCACTTCCTAATTCATCGATAAAAAACAAAGTATTTGCATCGGCATGCTCCATAAAATATTTCATGTGCAGTAGATGGCTACTATAGGTACTCAAATTCTGTTCTATACTTTGTGTATCTCCGATATGAATCATTAATTGCTTAAATATGCAAAAGGTACTATGTTCATGTACCGGCACTAAAAGTCCGGCCTGCACCATGATCTGTAAAAGTCCGATTGTTTTGAGCGTAACCGTTTTCCCTCCAGCATTGGGACCGGATATGACCAGTAAATGATATTTATGATGGAGTGATAAATTAAGCGGTATGGTTGGTTTACCTGTGGGTTTATTTTGCAGATACAATATAGGATGATAAGCCTCTTTGAGCTGAATACTTTTTTCATCAGTCAGCTGAGGCAGGCATGCTTGCATGGAGTGTGCCAACTTGGCCTTCGCACGCACAAAATCCATATGGCCGATTAAAACGTAGTAGGCTTTGATTGCATGTGCATATTTGGATAGATCTGCTGTCAGTGATTGGAGGATGCGATATATTTCCTGTTTTTCATCTCTTTCCAGACTAAATACTGCATTATTCAGTTCGATGGTTTCTTCGGGCTCTATAAAAACAATTCGGCGTGACTCTGTTTCTCCGTGCAAGATTCCTTTTACGGCTCTTTTGTGTTCCGCATAAATGGCAATAACGCGTCGACCGTTGAGGAAGGACTCTTCAATTTCGGCTACATAATCTTGTTTTTGAAGTTTTCGGAGTATCTGATCAAAAGCCCTGCGCAATGCATGTCTGCTCGTATGTAAGTCTGCCCGTATATTGCGCAGGGCAGCACTGGCATGATCCCTTACCTGTCCCGATTCATCCAACACTTCGTTGATAAGCCGGATAATATCTTCATCATATCTTAAATCCCCTGCCAATGCATACAAACCGCTATACACCTGCCTCCGCTCTGTAGTAAACCATTTAAACAATAAGCCTGTTGCCTCCAATAGCCTGCGTATCTCCATCAACTGCCCCTCACTGCACACAGCGCCCGGTATTTCAAGCAACCGTAATTCCTTACTAAGATTGGTTCTAAAATCACCCGGAACAGATTGCTGATGTTTCAGTAATTGTAAATACTCATCTGTCTGCCTAAGCGCCAGTGAGATCGCACTTTTATTCGTAGAGATTGATAAGTTTCTTGATCGTACTCTCGACTCATCTGTACCACAAAATCCAAGCAGAAGTGTTTTGATCTGGTCAAATTCAAGCTGCTGCAAAGCCGTATCCGGATAGATCCGCATTCAATAAAATGTTAAAGATGGAAATTATATCTTTTAAATCTGGCACAAAATTAACCAATAAGATCAACTCTTCTTACTTTGCATACTTATGCATCTCTCGTTTTCGGTACTTAAATTTATGCTTTCATTTCAGTTTTTATACTGGCTGCCCGGACTCATCTCCTGTGCAAGTGTGGAATCAAAGAGTACTTCTATTTCTATTAATCAAAATGTAAAAGAAACAATTATGGCCGAACAAAATATTGCAAATATTGATACCGCTACTTTCGGAGCAGGCTGTTTCTGGTGTGTGGAAGCCATC
This sequence comes from uncultured Chitinophagaceae bacterium, assembly GCA_964654305.1. Classification (GTDB taxonomy): domain Bacteria; phylum Bacteroidota; class Bacteroidia; order Chitinophagales; family Chitinophagaceae; genus Lacibacter. The sequence goes on along the minus strand of CAZZJD010000184.1, from coordinate 566 downwards.
TTCCAACGTGTAGAAGGGGTACTAAAAGTGAAAAGCGGTTACTGTGGTGGACATGTTATGAATCCTACTTACGAACAGGTTTGCGAAAAAAACACCGGTCATGCAGAAGTAGCGCAGATCGTTTTTGATAATTCAAAGATTTCTTTCGACGAGCTACTCGAAATCTTCTGGAAAGTGCATGATCCTACAACCCTGAATCAGCAAGGAAACGACATTGGCCCACAATACAGAAGTGTAGTGTTTTACCATAATGATGAACAAAAGAAAAAGGCTGACCATTACAAAGCCGAATTAGATAAAAGTGGTGCTTTCGCCAACCCTATTGTTACCGCTATCGAACCCTATCATAACTATTTCGAAGCTGAAAATTATCACCAGAACTATTTTAATCTCAATAAAAATCTAAATCCTTATTGCACTTATGTCGTACAACCCAAAGTCGAGAAGTTTGAAAAAGTGTTTAAACACAAATTGAGGAAAGAGAATTAAACTACTAATAAGTCACAACCTACAACCTACAACTTCTTCACCCTCCTCAACTCAAGCAAATTCAAAGGATGGGGATG
>CAZZJD010000183.1:0-4250 GCA_964654305.1 uncultured Chitinophagaceae bacterium | reverse complement strand
GGATCAAAGCATATAGACATGCGGATGGGACTTGTCACATTTTTCGGCCCCATGATAATTATTTAAGATTTAATAAGTCGGCGGAAAGATTACAAATGCCTGCAGTTCCTGAAAATATATTTATGGAGGGAATGAAGAAATTGATTGATATTGACAGAAACTGGGTTCCTGATTTCCCAGATCATTCGTTATACGTACGTCCTTTCATGTTTGCCATGGATGAAACGATAGGTGTTAAGCCTAGCGAAACTTATGCTTTTATGATTATTCTAAGTCCTACAGGCCCCTATTATGCAGCACCCATGAGAATTTATGTTGAGGAGCATTATGTAAGGGCGGTACCGGGAGGAATCGGATTTGCTAAAGCGGCAGGAAATTATGCTGCAGCCATGTATGCAACCGCGGAAGCTAAGAAAAAAGGATTTGATCAGGTTTTGTGGATGGATGCAATTGAGCACAAATATGTGCAGGAATGTGGTACGATGAATGTCTTTTTTATTTTTGAAAATGAGGCTGTTACGCCTGATTTAAAGGAGGGTACAATTCTGGCAGGTGTGACTAGGGATTCCGTTATAGAGGTTTTAAAAGATATGGGGTTAAAAGTAAGTGAAAGATCTATTAGTATTGACGAAATTATCAGCTCTTACAACGCAGGGACATTAAAAGAGGTGTTTGGCACTGGAACCGCTGCTACGATTTCCCCCATCAAGGAGTTAGGTTATAAAGATATTCGAATGGAATTTAATGTTGATACTTGGAAAGTAGCTCCTCAGATCAAAGAAAAACTTACCAATATCAGAGAAGGGAGAGCGGCTGATAATAGAAGCTGGCTAGTTAAAATTTAGGCCTTTTATTTTTTGGGTTCCTCAATCATGAATGCCGTTTGGTAAAAATTATTCACGGCAGCGATTGGTTTCATATTGACATAAAAATTATTTATGAATTCATGATACGCCTTAAATTCATGCAAGGCTACATTAAATTCATCAAACAATATCACATCACCTGCTTTCAAGTAGGGGTATAATTGTGAAAGTGTAAATGCTGTGGATGAATAAAGGTCTGCATCCAAGTGAATCACTCTAGTGCAGTTAACATTGTTCAGTAAATCCGCGTGTTGCTTAAGGAATCCAGGCAGCGTCTGCTGAAATAACCCTTTTTGAAAGTTTGACCTCGTGTCGGTTATATCTGGTAGCTGAAAACTCATGGACCCTTTTTTATAGAAGGCGCCCCACTGTTCGGGTAATCCTTCAAAAGTATCAAATCCAGTGAAAAAACTATGCTCGTTTTTGTTTGTTTTAAGCCACCATTTGAATGATGCAGCGGAAGCTACACCAAATTCCAAATAAATGATTTTCTTATCATTTAAGCCAAAATGGGAGGCAATAAATTCATAAAGCTGATATCTTTTTTGGTAATTTCTGACAGGCGTATAAAAATCGGAATACAGGAGTTGTTTTTTGTTTTGGGCAATCCAGTTTGAGAGAATATTGAAATAATATAAAAAATAAAATCCTTTTAATAGAGGTTGAAATAGTGTGCTAAGGCGAGAAAAAAGTAAAAAATCCTTTAAAAACTTAACAATTTTAAGCATGAAATAGTATTATAATTGCGAAAATAACAAGTTTATAAGTTCGTTCCGGCTATTTTGAAAATAGCTTTCATTGAAAATTCAATAAAGTTTTTGTTAGTTAAAATGAATGACTTACCTTTGCCGTCCTAAAATTTAAAAGGTAAATAATGCCTACCATTCAACAACTTGTAAGAAAAGGAAGAGAAATTATCCGCGCCAAAAGTAAATCCAGAGCACTGGATGCCTGTCCGTTTCGTCGCGGTGTATGTACCCGTGTGTACACAACCACTCCCAAAAAGCCAAATTCAGCTTTGCGTAAAGTGGCTAAAGTGAGATTAACCAACAAAATTGAAGTTATTGCTTATATCCCCGGAGAAGGTCATAACCTGCAAGAGCACTCCATCGTTTTAGTACGTGGAGGACGTGTAAAAGATTTACCAGGTGTACGTTATCATATTGTTCGTGGTTCGTTGGATACTGCGGGCGTGAAAGATCGGAAGCAAAGTCGTTCTAAATACGGAACCAAAAAAGAAAAAGCTAAGAAATAATTTAAAAATATAGTTTAAAGCAAAATAAATGAGGAAGACAAAACCTAAAAAGATTGCTCTCGCGCCAGATCCTAAGTTTAATGATGTATTGGTTAGCCGATTTGTTAATAACCTGATGTGGCAAGGGAAAAAAAGTACAGCTTTCACAATTTTCTATGATGCTGTTGAAAAAGTAACTAAGCAAACAGGCGAAAACGGATATGAAGTTTGGAGAAAAGCATTATCAAATGTTACTCCTTCCGTAGAAGTAAGAAGCAGAAGAATTGGAGGAGCTACTTTCCAGATACCTACAGAGGTTCGCCCTGATCGTAAAATTTCTCTTAGCATCAAGTGGCTGGTAAGATACAGTCGTGAAAGAAACGGAAGAAGTATGGCTGATAAACTGGCCAATGAAATTGTTGCAGCTAGTAAAGGGGAGGGTGCTGCATTTAAGAAAAAAGAAGATACACACAGAATGGCCGAAGCGAATAAAGCTTTTGCTCACTTTAAATAACTCGTGTTCGATCTCAACCTATAACCCCTCTAAAAGAGGGGTTTTTTATGTTCATTATTTTCAGGATTTATCGGAAATTAATTCCTACTTTTGCGGCGCGAAAAGTTCAATCCAAACTATCAGATTGAGTTCGTTTTTTTGAAAAGATAAATACACAAATCAAATACAATGGCAGATTTAAAATTTCAGCGGAATTTTGGTATTGCGGCTCATATTGATGCCGGTAAGACGACCACTACGGAGCGAATCCTCCGTTATACAGGAATGATTCACCGTATTGGTGAAGTGCATGAAGGGGCTGCTACTACAGACTGGATGGAGCAGGAAAAAGAAAGAGGTATTACAATCACCTCTGCTGCCGTTAGCTGCCAGTGGAATTTCCCTACCGTTTTAGGTAAGGCTACACCGGATACTAAGAAATATCAGTTTAATATTATCGATACACCAGGCCACGTTGATTTTACAGTGGAAGTTGAGCGTAGTATGCGTGTACTGGATGGTTTGATTGCCCTCTTCTCTGCAGTTGATGGCGTTGAGCCTCAGTCTGAAACCGTATGGCGTCAGGCGAATCGTTATAATGTTCCCCGTATTGGATTTGTAAATAAAATGGATCGTGCCGGTGCAGATTTTTTAAATGTAGTGAAGCAAGTACGTGAAATGTTGGGATCGAAAGCTGTGCCTTTGCAATTACCTATAGGTGCTGAAGATAATTTTAAAGGGGTAGTTGATCTGGTAAAAATGAAAGGTATTATCTGGCACATGGAAACAGAAGGTATGACATTTGATGAAATTGATGTACCTGCTGATATGCTGGAAGAAGCAAAAGAATGGAGAGCGCAATTAGTTGAAGCAGTTGCGGAATATGATGATACGCTGATGGAGAAATTTTTTGATAATCCTGACAGCATTACCGAAGCAGAAATCCATGAAGCCATTCGTAAGGCAACCATTGATCTGAGCATTGTCCCAATGATGTGCGGTTCGTCTTTCAAGAATAAAGGAGTTCAAACAGCTTTGGATGCAGTTTGTCGTTACCTCCCTTCTCCTCTGGATATTGAAGCGATTAAAGGTACACATCCTGATTCTGGAGAAGAGATTAGCCGTAAGCCGGATGCTAAAGAACCATTCGCTGCGCTCGCATTTAAGATTATGACGGATCCATTTGTAGGACGTCTTGCATTCTTCCGTTGCTACAGTGGTCATTTAGATGCAGGTTCTTATGTTTTGAATGTACGTAGTGGTAAGAAAGAAAGAATCAGCCGTATCATGAAAATGTTCGCCAATAAACAAAACCCGATTGAATTTATTGAGGCGGGTGATATTGGCGCTGCCGTTGGTTTTAAAGAGATCAAAACCGGTGACACTCTTTGTGATGAAAACCATCCGATTACTTTAGAAAATATGTTTATCCCTGAGCCTGTAATTTCTTTGGCTGTAGAACCTAAAGCTCAGGCCGATGTTGACAAAATGGGATTGGCAATTTCTAAACTAGTGGAAGAAGATCCTACTTTACGTGTGAAAACAGATGAGGAAACCGGCCAAACTGTATTAAGCGGAATGGGTGAGTTACACTTGGAGATCATTGTGGATCGTATGCGTCGTGAATTTAAAGTAGAAGTAAACCAAGGAGCTCCAA
>CAZZJD010000182.1:0-4260 GCA_964654305.1 uncultured Chitinophagaceae bacterium | reverse complement strand
CTCAGCGTGCCGTGGCTGCCGAGGGCGAGCCAGGCTCCCGCCGCCTACACGCTCGAGATCACCCTCCGCGCCTCCGCGCAAGGGACCAGCCAGCTCTACTACGATCTCGGGGCCGGGCTGAACGAGGAGCAAAGGATCCCCGGCCTGCTGCGAGGTTCGGGTTCGTCTGAAGTCCAGCGCTTCTCGCTGCCCGCCGGCTCCTATCGCGGATTTCGTTTCGACCCCGCCTCCGTGGCGCTGCAGTTCACACTGGAGCGGGTCCGCCTGCTCGATCATCGCCAGCGGGAGATCCCCCTGCCCCCGATCACGTCATGGGAGGCCTGGAACGAGATCGCAAAGACCGACGCGGCAGCGACCGGTGTGACGTTCACGACTCTCCCCGCCGCTTCGGATCCCAGCGTGTGGCTCGGGTTCACGAAGCCGCTGGTCCTGCCCCAAGTGTCTCTCGCCTCCTGGACAGCCGTGTTCAGTCGAGTCGGCATCACCGCTTTGGTTTTCCTGCTCCTGCTGGTGCTGGGCGCATCGCTCTGGCCGCACATCGCGGGTCCGCTCGCGCAGGCCCGGCGCCTGCACCCCATCCGCTCGCTCGCCGCACTCGCCGCGCTCGCGACGGTCATGAGCAGCTACCCGGTCGTCTTCCTCGGCAAGAGTATCGTATCCCCGAACTACGGCGCCCGGCTGCTCTACGATGCGATCCCGACGCTTCCGGGGCAGGCCGACGCGCGGCTTGAGGACGTCAAGATGGCCGACGTCGGAGCCATGATGTGGCAGCATCTCCCGATGTCTTTCGTCCAGGCGCGGGCCTGGGCCAACGGCGAGCTGCCCTTGTGGAACCGCACCAACTCCGGCGGGACGCTCCTGTTGGGGCAGGGCCAGTCGATGGTGGGTGATCCCCTGCAGTTCCTCGTGGTGCTGGCGGGGGCGGACGCCTGGGCTTGGGACCTCAAGTTCCTCACCGCCAAGTTCCTCCTTTGCTTGGGTCTGGGCCTGCTGGCGTGGTTGCCGCTTCGCTCCTGGCCGGCGGCTGCCGTGATCACGCTGGGGGGCGCGTTCATCGGGTTTTTCATCTACCGGATCAACCATCCCGCCTACTTTTCCTTCTGCTATGCGCCGTGGATCCTCGTCGCCTGGCTCATCCTCGAGGCCGACCTCGGCCGTCCGAACCAGTCGCGCGGCCTCGCCGCCCTCATCGGCGCCAATCTTCTCCTCCTCACCAGCGGCACGGTCAAGGAAGCCTACATGCTCCTGCTCGCTCTGAACGCGACCGGGCTGACCATCCTTCTGAGCTCGACGCGGGCCGGCTGGCGGTCGCGCCTCACGTCGGCCGGATGGACCGTCCTTGCCGGCGTCGTCTTCGTGCTGCTCACCGCTCCCCTGTGGACGAGCCTGCTCCACGCCCTGCGGATCTCCTACAGCGGCTACCAGCAGCCGAGCGCGTTCCAGGTCCATCCCAGTTTTCTCGTCGGGTTCTTTGACGAAATCTTCTACCGCCCCATCCAGGCCGAGGAACGGGTCTTCAATCCATCGTCCAACTTCATCTTCCTCGGCGGCATGCTGTTCCTCGCGATCACGTGGCGGCGCGAGCCGCAGAGCCGCCTGCTGCTCACGCTGCTCGCCGCCTTCGCCACAGCGATGGCGATGGCGTTCGGCGTCGTGCCTCCCGACCTCATCAAGAGCGTGCCGTTCCTGGCCAACGTCGCGCACATCGACAACTGCTTCTCGCTCATCGCCATCATTCTCTCCGCTCCGCTGGCGGCCGCCGGCTGGGCCGCCGCCGGCCGCGCCCTGCGGGGTCCGGAGGCCCGAGGCGATCTGCAGGCCTTTGCCCTGCTTCTCGGACTCCTCCTGGCCTCTTGGGTCGCGATGACCCAGACGATCCACAAACCGCTTCTCGGCTGGGACGCCGTGTTCTCGCCCCTGAAGTGGGACCATCGGCTCCCGGTCAGCGACTTCGTCTGGGCGAGCGCCGTGCTGCTTCCCGCGGCGCTGTTCGTGGGCATCGTGGTCCTGAGGCGGGTGCTCTGCTCCGGCCAGGTGACTCTGCTCACCGGAACCGCGCTCACGCTTTGTGCGACCATCCTCCTGTGGCGACACGCCCAGCACACCCCCACGGCATTCGACGCGTACGTGTTCAATCCCACCGAGCGGGCGTCCTTCTTCGCTCCCTCCAAGGCAATCGACGCCGTGCGCAAGGACCGGTCTGAACCTTTCCGCGTCGCCGGCACCGACGGCAACTTCGTCGCCGGTTGGAGCGCCGCGTACGGCCTCGAGGGCATCAGCGGGCCCGACGCGCTCGTGAACCCGTGGTACCGCGAACTCACCACCGCCTTCGGGATCGATCGGATCAACGACTGGCGACTCATGGTCCGGTCAGAAACATTCCTCGAACAGAAACCCGCCTACGACTTCCTCGGCCTAAAGTACTACTTCAACCACCACGGCAGCCCGGGACCCTGGGAATCCAAGCTCGCGGTGGTGACCTTGGCGGATCTCGATGCATACCGGAGCGCGGAGGTCTGGCCACGGGCGTTCTGGGTCTCCGGCGTGAGCCGCTACGCAAACGTCAAGGAGTTGAGCCAGCGCGTGCTGACCGGCGACGGACGGCCCTTCGCCGCGGTGTCTGCCACCGAAGCGTTACCGGACTGGCCGGTGCCGGACGGCCAGCCCGCGATACCGGCGCGGGATTACCGGCTCACCACGAACACCACGTCCTTCCGACTCACCGTGCCGCAGGCGGGGCTCGCGGTCCTGCACGAGACGTGGCTTCCGGATGACTTCGCCGCCACCGTGAATGGAAATCCCACCAAAGTCGTCCGGGTGAATCACGCGTTCAAGGGCGTCTGGCTGCCGGAGGCGGGCGAGCACTCGGTGCAATTCAGTTACGAGCCCAAGCGCCTGCGTGCCGCCCTCGCCGCCAGCGCTGCTGGTCTTCTCGCGCTCGTGGCGCTACTGGTCATCCCGTCGCTTCGCCGGCAGCCGCAACCCGCTGCATGACCGCCTCGCCTCCGTGTCGCGCCTGCGGGAGCCGCGCCACCCGCCTCCGCGGCGTTCAGCACCGCGCTTCGTCCCCGGTCCCTTTCCGGTACCACGCTTGCCAGGATTGCCAATTCCTGTTCGTCGAGCCGGTGACCTCGGACTCGGTCTACGACGACGCCTACTACGACGGCCGCGGCGTGGATCCGATGGTCAACTACCGCGCCGAGTACGTGAACTATCGCGCCACCGACCGCCTGAGCGAGTTCGAGGACTTGCTGGAGATCGCCACGCGCCATCTCGCGCGCAGCGGCGCCACGACACGCGGGAGCGACGTCGCCTGGCTGGACTTTGGTTGCGGAGCGGGCGGACTCCTCAAGTTTCTCCGTGACGAGGAGGAAATCCAGACTCCCACCGGGCGGCGATCGCTGAGGCTCACCGGCAGCGACGTCGGAAGCTATAGCGAACGCCTCCGAGTGGAGGCGGGGTTCGACGTGCTCTCGCCCGACGAGTTGTCTCGCCTGCCGGACGCCTCGTTCGACGTGATCTCCGCGATCGAGGTGCTCGAGCACATCGCCGAACCCGCGCCCGTGATTCGGCTGCTTGCGCGCCTGCTGAAGCCGGGCGGGCTCCTGCTCCTCACCACCGGGAACCTCGCCAGCCCCATGGCGCGCTGGCGCGGCCTCAAGTTCGGGTACTGCATGCCCGAGATCCACATCAGCCTCTTCTGTCCCGCCACGCTCTGCCGCCTGTACCGCGAGGCCGGCCTCATTCCCGAGTGGGTGCGCTATCGCGGCGTCCTCCACTTTAAAATCCTCAAGAGCGCTGGCAGCCCGCGCCGACGCCGGCTTCTCCGCCATGCGCTTCGCCTACCCGGATTTCGGCGCTTGGTGGACATTTTGTACGGCACCTCCGCGATGCCTTGCGCCCGCCGTCCGTAGGTTGTCCCTTCTCGCTCCGCACCCTGCACCCCCACTTTTCTCATGAGCTCCTGCCCGTTCTCCTCCACCGATCCCTTCCGCGAGAAGCGCCGCTCCGACGGCGTTCTCGTCTCCGAGTTCCAAGGAAAGGACATCCCGCTGATCCTGCGTCACAAGGATGTGCGCGCCGCAGCGGCCGACTGGCACCGATTCTCCTCCGACGCGCCATTCCGCGTGCCGATCCCGTCGGAAGAGGACGTCCGCTCGGTTCGCCAGCTCCCCGTCGAGACGAACCCTCCCGAGCACGGTGAGTATCGCCGCATCATCGATCCCTTCTTCCGACGCCCGAAGGAGCCGGAGATGATCC
>CAZZJD010000181.1:0-4261 GCA_964654305.1 uncultured Chitinophagaceae bacterium | reverse complement strand
CAAAGGGAATATACGCCTAAAGGGAGGATAACACAAATCAATAAACCCGTGAATAATTATGACAATTTTGTCAATCATATATGGCAAAGATAAATTTTGATCGACAAATCAGTAAAAAAGGATGCTACGAGAAGAAAACTCAATTGTAAATTTGCCATTTACACAAATTAATTGATTCATGATCGAAAACGGTAGTCAGAATAACGAATGGTATCGAAGTTGGTTTAATTCTCCTTATTACCATTTACTGTACGCCGACAGAGATGAGCAGGAGGCCGCCAAATTTATCAACCTTTTGATTGATTATTTACAACCAAAAGTCCATTCCAAAATGCTGGATATTGCTTGCGGTAAAGGCAGACATAGTATTCAGCTGGCGCAAAAAAATTATTGCGTTACCGGCATTGACATAAGTCCAAAAAGCATTGAAGAGGCAAATCAGTACGCACACGAAAATCTGGAATTCTTTGTTCATGATATGCGGCTTCCTTTTAGAATCAATTATTACGATTACGCTTTTAATTTTTTTACCAGTTTTGGGTATTTTGACTCTTTGAAAGAACATCAGAATGCATTAAGAAATATGACACTTGCCTTACAGCCCGGCGGTGTGTTTGTAATGGACTATTTAAATCCTGTGTACTCCATTAATAATCTGCAAACAACATCAGAAAAAGAAATTGAAAATATACATTTCCATATAAGTAGATGGGTAGATGATAAGTATATCTACAAAAAGATCTTTATTAAGGATCCGCTCAACAACTCCTTCCCTCTTTCCTTTGTAGAAAAAGTGGCTAATTTTAACCTGAAAGATTTTACAGAGTTGTTCCAGCAAAATAGACTTAAGATTACAGCCGTTTTCGGAAATTATCTTTTAGACATATTTGACGCTAACCAATCTCCCCGAATGATTATGATTGCACGAAAATTACCGGCTTGATTTCGTCAGGAATATCATTTATATTTGAATTCTTCATGTTACAGAAAATTATTGAAGCAGACCGCTACCTCTTTGATCAAATCAATCAGCAATGGGCACATCCTGTTACCGATGTATTGATGCCGTTTATTCGGAATCAATTTACCTGGGTGCCTATTTACTTTTTTTTGCTCATATTCGGATATCTAAACTTCCGAAAAACATTAATCCCGTGGATAGGATTTTTTTTGTTGACTTTTGCTTTAACAGATCTCATAAGCGCACAAATATTTAAGGAACTCATACAAAGGCCAAGACCTTGCTGGGATAGTTTTAGTTCTGACCATGCCCGAATGCTCATTCCCTGTTCTCATGCCTTTGGTTTTGTTTCTTCACATGCAGCTAACCATTTTGGAATGTCCGTTTTTATTTTTATTACACTGCGCCCTTTTGTACAAAAAGGATTGTTTCTTGTATTTATTTGGGCAGCACTTGTTTGTATTGCTCAGGTGTATGTTGGAGCGCATTATCCCGGAGATGTGCTGGGTGGCTCTATACTCGGTATCATTATTGGAAAAATCACAACTTATTTTTATCAACGATATATCAATAAAATAGAATCGTTTAAAATAGTAACTTAGTGGCAAGAACGCAGCCGATTATTCATTAAAATTTTTTTTGCGTTCCTATCTGAATGACTGAAATATTTATACTTATCGGGCTGATTCTCTTAAACGGATTATTTGCCCTGGCAGAAATTACTTTAGTTTCTGCTCGTAAAAGCCGACTGGAGATTCAGGCTAAAAACGGAAATAAAAAAGCAAAAGCCGCATTACATCTGTCTGAAAATCCTGAAATCTTTCTCTCGTCAGTTCAAATTGGCATTACACTAATATCGATATTCACTGGGGTATATTCAGGAGAAAAATTCAGTAAAAACCTCACGCCTTTAATTGAAAATATTACGATTATCCAGCCCTATGCTACAAGCATTTCAACTACAATTATTGTTATTGGCGTAACATTACTTTCTATTATTCTGGGGGAACTGATACCTAAAAAACTAGGGCTTATTAATGCAGAAAGAATTGCCGTAGCAGTTGCTTTACCTATGCTTTATTTTTCAAGACTTGTTCACCCACTAGTTTGGTTTTTGAATCTTTGTACGCAACTCTTTTTTAGGCTCTTCAGCTTAAAACATGCACGCGACACGCAAGTGACAGAAGAAGAGATTAAAGCCATTATCAGCGAAGGCACTGAACAAGGAACGATTGAAGAAGCCGAACAGGAAATCATAGAAAGAGTCTTTCATTTAGGTGACAGAAATATCAGCTCCTTAATGACACACAGAAACGATATTATCTGGTTCAATCTTTCCGACACCGAAGATCATATCAGAGGAAAAATTATTGAAAATACCCACTCTGTATATCCGATATGTGAGGGCGACTTAGACAACATTAAAGGTATTGTATCGATTAAAGATCTTTATATAGCAGAGGATTTCACTCAATTCAAAGACCTGATGAAAACTGCTTTATTTGTTCCAGAAAATAATTCAGCCTATCAAGTACTTGAAAGATTTAAAGAACAAAAAATACACTGCTGCTTCATCGTAGATGAATATGGAAGCGTGCAAGGAATGATCACCTTAAATGATATTCTTGAAGCGATAGTAGGAGATATGCCCGTGCCGGAGTCTGATGAGTATACTATTATCAAAAGAGATGACGGCTCGTACCTGATTGATGCTCAGATTCCCTTTTATGACTTCCTCTCCCATTTTGAAAAAACAGACTGGATGCATGAAGGAGAACAGGAATTTAATACAGTAGCGGGATTCATTTTACATACACTGGAACGCATTCCTAAAACAGGCGATCATTTCGACTGGAAAAATTTCACCTTTGAAATTATAGATATGGATGGACACCGCATAGACAAAATACTGGTTACCCCAAAAGACCACTAAGAATTTATTTTTTCCTTATGACATATACTAGAGAGCTGCATTTTTGAGTGCGGAGTAATGCAATGAAATTCGAAAGAGTAGCGACAAATAATGCTTTCAGAAAAGAACCTTTTTTATATTTTTCACTTAACATACTCACATAAAAACTATCAAACCACATTGGCTTTATTTTCTCAATCATTAAGCCATGTTGATCCAATAAATTCGTTAGTGATTGAGGAGAAAAGTGATAAAGATGCCTTGGAACATCATATGCAGCCCAAAAAGATCCGTAAAAACGGGCATCGTAACTTTGATAATTAGGAACGGCAACAAATAATTTCCCATCCCTGTCAAGAATATGTGAAATCATTTGAATATTTTGATGCAAATCATGCACATGCTCAAGCACATGCCACATTGTAATAGCTGTATAACTACCTTCAGAAAAATTATCAAATTCATTCATCGGGTATATTGAAGCCAGATATAGTTCATTCGCTTTTTTTCTGGCTTCAGCACTGGGTTCTATTCCAATTGAATTCCATCCCGCCTTTTCCATGGCATTCACAAATGCACCAGTGCCTGCTCCAATATCCAAATGATGTCCAATAATTTTTTCTGTAGAATTTATTACCAGACTAACTTTTCTGCGTAGTGTAAATTTTCTTATTTGATGATATAAGCGAGCAATAAAATCCTTTCGAGTATCGGTGTGTGAAATATATGCATCCGACTGATAATAGGACGCTATGTGATCAGCAGAAGGGGCATCTTGTGTAAATACTAATGTACAAGATGCGCATTTCATCAATTGAAAATCAGACCCGGACACAGAATGATCTTTGACAATAAAAACATCTTCAATAGATGCAGAACCACAAACAGGACAATGAGTATAATGTATGATTGCTGACATGTTATGTAAGCTTAATCGGAATTTATGATTTGATAGGTTTCCATATTTGGCTTTACCTTCAATTTAGAATGAGCCTGATGAAAAAATCTGAAACCGGGAATATTAATTAAACAAAATAAAGCAACTGAAAGAGTAAGTATGATGAAACTCGCCAAAAAAATGTAGTACTGAATTTTAAATGACCTTTTCTTGTTTTTTTCAAGTAGTTGATGAACCTGATCGCCCGAATAGATTTGGTCACCTATTAATACTTTATGACTGGGCTGGTTTCTTATTAATTTTTCGGCAGGAATAACATCCTGCCCATGGAGAGAGATGTCAAAACCTGTAAAAGTAAGAAGGCCTGAAGAGTCCGACATCCACTCCCCTATATGTTTCCATTCGTAGCGACCATTATCAATCACTATTCTTTTTATATTATTGATATAATCTTTTGCAAAATACTCTGCTTTGTCAAAAGAAACAGATA
>CAZZJD010000180.1:0-4276 GCA_964654305.1 uncultured Chitinophagaceae bacterium | reverse complement strand
CTGCTCGATGCCGCCATGGGCCATCACGACATCACGTGCACGCACCTTGATGAGCTGCCGGCCCTGGATGACCGACAGCAGGCCATCCTCAAACACGCCCGTGACCGTCGCGCCGGTGTGCAGGCTCACGCCCGGCGGCGGCGCCAGGGCGTCCAGCCAGCGCGCCCGGAGCGCCTCGTCGGCCGGCGCCTGCGCAGACCATCGACTCCAGAGCAGGGAACCGCCCACGCGCGGCATCTGCTCGAACAGCGCCACATCGGCCCCTGCCGCGTGCGCCGCCGCGGCCGCGGCCAGGCCGGCCGGGCCACCGCCCACCACGGCGACATCGCAATGCAGGAAGCGCTGGGTGAATGGCTCACCGGGTGCCGGTGCGCCCGCATGCCCGAGGCCGGCCAGGGCACGGATGCGGCGCTCCCAGCGATCCCAGCGCCCACCAGGCCCGAAGAAGTCACGGTAATAGAAGCCTGGGGGCAGGAAGCGCGACAAGCGCCCCAGCACCGCGGCGGGGTCACGGTCCAGCCGGCCCATCACGTTCAGCGGCCTGACGTCGTCGCCCTCGGTCACGAGGCGCAGGTCGGCCGCGACGTTCGGTTCGCTGCCCAGTTGCACCAAGGTGTTGGCCTCGTGCCCGGCAAAAGACACAGGGCCGCGCGGCCGGTGGTACTTGAAGGAGCGCGACATGAGCCAGCGGCCGCTGGCCACCAATGCGCTGGCGATGGTGTCGCCCTCGTAGGCCGGGATGTTCGCACCATCGAAGCGGAACGCCAGGGGGCGGCTGCGATCGATGAGCAGGCCCGCAGGGGCCTGCAGTCGCGCCATGCCGTCGCGCCGCTCAGCCATGGACACCCCCTTGAGGCGCCACCGGAGCCTGGGCAACAGGCGCGGACGGGCCTTCGCCTTGTTCGCAGCGCTGCCGCCATTGGGCACAGGTGAAGGTCTCCAGCACCTCGCCGGTGGCGGTGCTGCGCAGGGCGACAAACCAATAAGCCGACGGCAGGTGACACCACCACTCCGCCACCGGGCCACGCCGGTTCTCGCGGATGAAGAGGTATTCGCTCCAGGCGCGGTCATCGCAGGCGTCGGGGTCGGGGATGTCCTCCACCACGCCGCCATACATGAATTCGGCCACGCCTCGCCAGCCGTTGAGGGGACAACGCATCAGTTTCATGGGCCTCGGACCTCAGTGGCTCGCCGCAGTGGCGCCCATCTCGTTGACCTGGGTGAAGGTGTCGAAGCGCTCCAGCCCGAACCGCTCGATCAGCGCTGGCACGCGACCAGTGGCCACCAGTTGCGCCATGGTCTCGCCGCACACGGGCGTGGCCTTGAAGCCCCAGGTTCCCCAGCCCGCATCCAGGTAGTAGCCCTGGACAGGCGACAGGCCCATGACCGGGCTGTAGTCGGGCGTCATGTCGGTCATGCCCGCCCATTGCCGAAGGACCTTGGCGCCGGCCAGGCAGGGGAACATCTCCATGGCCGCGTGCAGCAGTTCCTCCTTCATCTCCAGCGTCACCCGGGTGGAATACAGGGGATAGGGATCGGAGCCGCCGCCGATGATGGCCTCGCCACGGGGGCTCTGCGACACATAGCAGTGGGAGGCCGGGGCGCTGACCAGCGGGTCCAGGAAAGGCTTGAGCGGCTGGGTGACCAGGGCCTGCAGCGGGTAGGTGACGATGGGCAGACGAATCCCGGCCATCGCCGCGACCTCGGAACTGGCACCCGCCACGGCCTGCACCACGGCGCCGACCTCGATGTCGCCGCGCGTCGTGCGCAGGCGCTTCACGGCCCCGGCCTCGACATCGATGCCCAAGACCTCGGTCTGCTGGTGGATCTCCACACCGCGCCGTGCCGCCGCACGTGCAAAGCCCCAGGCCACGGCGTCGTGCCGGGCCATGCCGCCCTCGGGATGCCACAAGCCCGCCAGCACCGGCTGCGGGCCGTCGTCCATGAGACTGAGCTGCGGGCAGAGCTCACGGATCGCGGCCCGGTCGATGATCTCGCTGCGCACGCCCAGGTGCTGGTTGGACTCGGCGCGCAGCCGGAAGCCCCGCAGCGCGGCATCGGTCTGCGCCAGCGTGAGCTGGCCGCGGCCGGAGAACATCAGGTTGAAGCCCAGCTCCTCGCTCAGGCCGCGGTAGAGCTCCACCGAGCGGGCATAGAAGCGGATCGCCTCGGGGGTGATGTAGTTCGCGCGCACCACCTGGGTGTTGCGACCGGTGTTGCCGCCGCCGATGTAGGCGCGCTCGATGACGGCGATGCGGCCCACGCGATGCCGGCTCGCCAGGTAATAGGCCGTGGCCAGCCCGTGCCCGCCGCCGCCGATGATGGCCACGTCGTAATGCGGGCGCAGCGTGGGTGTGGGCGGCAGGTCAGCCTGTCCGTCGCGGCCCAGCAGTCCTTGCCGGATAAGCGTCCACGGCAGCATCTCAATCCCCCTGCGGCAGCGCGACGAGCTCGCCGTTGCGCTGCGTTGATTCGACGAAAGCTTCCACCGCGGCGATGCCGTTGAGGACCTGCGGCAGGGTCACCGGGAACGCACCCGCGCCCCGCACGGCCCGGGCGAAGTGCTCCAGCGCCAGCCGTTCCGCGTCGTCCCGCGGGAAGGTCAGCCGCCGTACTTGGCCGCTGGCATCGCAGACCTCGAGCACTTCGTGGTCCAGCACATGCGCCCATCCGCGGGTGCCGAAGACCTGCAGCCGAAAAAGCCGTGGCGTGGCCGTCAGCGTGCTCATGTAACCCGTGGCGCCGCTGGCAAAACGCAGGGTGGCCGACGAGGTGTCGTCCAGCTCGATCTTCAGCACCTGGCGCACGCTCGTGGCCGACAGTGCGGCAATGGGGCCCATCATCGCGATCATCGCGTCCAGGATGTGCACGCCCATCAGCGTCAGGCCGCCCCCAGGCGCCTCGCTGGGGTTGGCTCGCCAGGCGGTGTCGTCGTAGTCGAAGCCGAAGGAACCAGAGAAGTTCCCTTCCACATGCAGCAACTGCCCCAACTCGCCCGCCGCGGCCATCTGGATGAGAGCCTGCACTGCTGGCAGGAAGCGGCGGTTGTGCCCCACCGCCAGCACCACCCCGGCCTGCCTGCAGGCCAGGGCCACCTGGACCGCCTGCGCATGGTGCAGGGCCAGCGGCTTCTCGACATAGACGGCCTTGCCGGCCTGCGCGCAAGCCAGGGTCTGCTCGACGTGCTGGCTGTGCGGCGTCGCCAGCACGACCGCGTCGATGCCGGGGTCGCGCAACAGGGACTCGAAGTCCTCGGCAAGGTCGAAGCCATGCTGCGCCGCGAACTCACACGCCTTTTCGGCCGTGCGGTTCCAGCCGCGCACGAATCGGATCCGCTCGCTGCTGCCGGCAGCGCCTGCGCCCTGCACGGCGTCGACCAGCCGCCTGCCCCAGCGCCCGAGGCCGACGATCGCGGCCCTGACCATTGCGTCCGACCCGCTCACATCACCGCTCCGCCATCGATCACCATCACCGAGCCGGTGACGAACGCCGACTCGTCGCTGGCCAGATACACCGCCATCAGTGCGATCTCCTCGGGCCGACCCATGCGGCCCAAGGGCTGACGCTGGCTGAACATGGCGCGGGTGGCCGCAGGATCCGGGGTGACGTCGATGCGCGCGCGCATCGACGGCGAATCCACCGCCGAAGGGCAGATGACGTTGCACCGCACCCCGTCCTTGGCGAAGTCCGCCGCCACAGCCTTGGTCAGACCGATCACCGCCGCCTTGGTCGTGCCGTAGGCAAAGCGATTCGGAAAACCCCGGACGCTGGACTGCACCGAACTCATGTTGACGATGCTGCCGCCGCCGCGCCGGATCATGCCCGGCAGCAGGGCGGCGATCACGCGGTACATGCTCGTGACGTTCACCTCGATCGAACGCGCCCAGGCCTGCTCGTCACACTGCAGGATCGAACCCACGTGGACCATGCCGACGCCGTTGAACAGGATGTCGACGTCACCCACCTGGCCGACCAGCGCCGCCACCTCGGCCGCGCTGCACGCGTCCAGGCGGACGGGCGTGAGCGCTTCGGATGCCGGCAGCGTGGCCAGCAGGGTATCGTCGATATCGCAGGCGTACACGTGGGCACCTTCAGCCGCCATCGCCAGCGCGGTCGCTCGGCCGATGCCCTGTCCAGCCGCCGTGACCACGGCACGCTTGCCTGCCAATCGAAGTCGTTCCACGCAAGCTCCTGCTTCAGGGTTGGGCGCGCAGCCTGTCGAGGCCACATCGTCATCGACAGGACTCAACGCACCAGGGTCTGGGGCAGCCACAGC
>CAZZJD010000179.1:1995-4284 GCA_964654305.1 uncultured Chitinophagaceae bacterium | reverse complement strand
CCGCAAATCTTTCAACCAACGAACAACGAACAACGAACAACGAACAACGATTCCAATCATCGGCATCACAGGCAGCAATGGGAAAACCATTGTAAAAGAATGGCTGTATCAACTGATGCATGAAGATCTGAACATTGTGAGAAGTCCGAAAAGTTATAACTCACAGATCGGTGTACCGCTGAGTGTATGGGAACTCAACGAACAACATGAGATGGGTATTTTTGAAGCAGGCATTTCTCAGAAAGGTGAAATGGAAAATCTGGCTTCTATTATACAACCTACTATTGGAGTTTTCACTTTTTTGGGGTATGCGCATAATGAAGGCTTTGCTGACAAACAAGAGAAAGCAATTGAGAAATGTAAACTATTTGATACCGCGTCTACCATCATATATCCTTCTGCTGACTTACACGGTTATATACACAAATCATCTGGCAACAAGACCTATATTACCTGGGGAAGTAATGATAAAGATGATCTAAAAATATTACACGAAACCATTGTACAAAACGAGACAATGATTCAGGTACAATGGCAAAACAAGATCATTACCCTTCATATCCCTTTTACTGATAAAGCTTCCATACATAACGCACTTACCTGCAGTTGCGTTTGTTTACATCTTGGAATGAGTGAAGAAAAGATTGCAAAAAGAATTAAAAAACTGGAACCTGTTGGTTTAAGGCTGGAGATTAAAAAAGGAATTCAGGGATGTACGGTATTGAATGATGCCTATGCTGCAGACCTCAATTCATTGGAGATTGCCATTCATTTACTACTACAACAATCAGGCGAGAAATGTATCATTCTATCTGATTTAATACTAGCCGATCATGAAAAAGCAAAGACCTATCATACCATTGCAGAGATGATTGGCAATGCAGGAATTAAACGGATCATTACCGTTGGGAAAGACACAAAAAAGTTTTTAACCCCATTGCTTTCAGAGAAAGTCAATACTGTTCATTTTGGTCATACAGATTCTTTGATTCAGCAAATTCAGCAATTGCATTTTTTTAATGAAGCAATTCTGATTAAGGGGGCACGGAAGTTTGAACTGGAAAGATTACTCCCCTACCTCGAACAGCAAGTACATGAAACTTTACTGGAGATCAATCTTTCTGCTATCACCAGGAATTTAAAATTCATCAAGAGTAAATTAAAGAGCGATACAAAGATCATGGCCGTAGTGAAAGCGTTCTCTTACGGCAGTGGCAGCTATGAGATAGCCAGATTGTTGGAATATCATCGAGTGGATTATCTGGCAGTAGCTTTTATTGACGAAGGAGTAGCCTTAAGAAAAGCAGGTATTGAATTACCCATTCTCGTAATGAGTCCGGATTCCGCCGGCTTTGAAGCACTTACTGAATGGCAGCTAGAACCTGAAATTTATTCCTTTCCCTTTTTAGATTCGTTTACTAAGCATTTGGAAAAACAAGGCTTGCATGATTATCCGGTTCATATCAAAATTGATACCGGTATGCATCGGTTGGGTTTTATGGAAAATGAATGGCAGCCACTCAGTGAAGCGATCAAAAAAAATACTTATTTGTCAATCAAATCTGTCTTCAGTCATCTGGTGGCCTCGGAAGATGAGGGGTCGGATGCCTTTACACTATTACAGGGAGCAAAATTTGATAAGGCCTGTAAGATGATACAAGATGTTTGTTCGTATGCATTCTTACGACATCTCAATAATACTTCAGGCATATTACGACATCCCAAATTACAATATGAGATGGTAAGGTTGGGAATCGGATTGTATGGTTCGGGGACTAACGAGGAAGGACTGGAATCTGCCATACGTTTCGTTTCTTCCATTGCACAGATCAAAGAAATCTCTGAAGGAGAAACGGTGGGCTATAACCGAAAGGGTATATTGAGTCGTCGTTCAAAAATTGCTACAGTACGGGTAGGTTATGCCGATGGCTTTCCGAGAAATCTGAGCAATGGTAAAGGTTGGATGATGGTACGCGGACAGCAAGCGCCCGTCATCGGATCGGTATGTATGGATATGACGATGCTGGATGTAACGGATATTAAAGAAGCATCAGAAGGTGATAAAGTTGAGATATTTGGTCCTTCCCTTTCTGCAGATACACTTGCCCGGCAAGCAGATACAATCGCCTATGAAATATTAACCGGCATTAGTCAGCGGGTAAAACGGGTGTATTACGAAGAATGATTTAGGAGGAGTTTATAAAGTTTGTAAAATTTTTCAATTTAATAAAGTAGAAAAATAAAAAAATAAGTTATACTATGGCTTATGAAACTGATTCTTTTTTTGGT
>CAZZJD010000179.1:0-1985 GCA_964654305.1 uncultured Chitinophagaceae bacterium | reverse complement strand
CAAGTAGAAAGATACTATAATCATATCTTAACCCTTCTTTATTAACTTTACAAACTTTACGAACTTGATAAACTTTCTACTGATATGTGTGGCGACCATGACAAATAAAGTAATAATATAATCTATCTTTGCACCACAATTTTTCAACGTGAAAGAAAGACATGTATTATTCATCATATTCGGCATACTGATAGCAGATCAGGCATTAAAGATCTGGGTGAAGACCACGATGCATTATCATGAAGAGCGCTTAATATTTGGCGAGTGGTTTCGATTATACTTCATAGAAAATGAAGGGATGGCCTATGGCTGGAAGTTTGGCGGAGAATGGGGCAAGATATTCCTTACATTATTCCGACTGGTAGCTGTTATATTAGGCAGCTGGTATATCAAACGTATCATTGATCAGGGTTATCATAAAGGATTTATTATTTGTGCTTCCCTTATTTATGCAGGTGCAGCCGGAAATCTTATTGATAGTTTATTTTACGGTATCATTTTTTCCGGTAGTGAATTTGGCGGGCCCATCGCAACACTTTTCCCCGAGCAAGGATATGCCGGTTTTTTGCATGGACATGTAGTTGACATGCTGTACTTCCCTATTATTCGTGACTTTCCCATGCCATCATGGGTACCTTTTATTGGTGGCGAGCCTTTTACATTTTTCCAGCCTATTTTCAACATTGCCGATGCATCCATTTCGATAGGCATAATTACTATTCTGCTATTTCAAAAAAAGTTTTTTAAGGAAGAAAAAAAGGAAATATTTGAAGAAACAAATGAACCATTAATATAATAATAATTACTTCTTACAATTGATACATTCAAAAGTTAATAAACTAGAAAATGACACCACAATAACATGACAACCACGACACCTTTTGACTTCTTCCCTATCTTTGAATAACTTTTATGCACATCAACAAAACACTTAATATGAAAAAGCTTTTTACATTTATTCCTGCTGTTTTCTTGTACATTAATCTCTTTGCTCAAGCACCACAGAAAATGAGCTATCAGGCTGTAATCAGAAACTCATCCAACAATCTTGTTACAAATACTCCTGTAAAAATGAAGATTTCTATTCTTCAAGGAAGTACTACAGGAACACCTATATACAGTGAACTGCATTCTGCTTCTACCAATGCGAATGGATTGGCAAGTATTGAGATTGGCGGAGGAAATTCACCGCAAGGAGCTTTCTCATCTATTAACTGGGGTAATGGGACTTACTTCTTAAAAACAGAAACAGATCCTACGGGTGGAGATAATTATACGATTACAGGCACTACACAATTATTGAGTGTACCGTATGCGTTGTATGCAAAAAATGTAGAAAATGACAATGTACAAGACGGAGACACTACTCATTGGAAGATCAACAACAAGAACATATATTACAATAAAGGCAATGTTGGCATAGGGGTTAATAGTAGTAATTCGGCTAGTCTACTCTACTTAAGATCTCCCGAATTAAACCAAAACACTTTATGGGCGCAAGGATATGTTACTGATAATCCAGAAAATCCAGCAATTGTTACAGTAAGGGGTGTTTCTGATGGGGGTGCAGTTTTTGAAATATCCAAAGCTCCTGGCGCAGCTAGAAACTGGGCTGTGATCAAAATGGGTGTTGATGGCAACCTGGGGCACATCGTCTCATCTAGTGGTTTTATAGGGATATCCGATAAAAGAATTGTTCCTCAAGGCGCGCTGGATGTATCATCAAATACAGGCGCTTTTATTGTACCTCGCATGACAACACAAGAAAGAGATGCTTTAGTAAATAAAATCAACGGATCTATCATATATAACACTACAACTAACCAGTTTAATTTCTATGAAAACGGAAATTGGACAATTAAATAATCAATTATCCTACAAGAAACTTTATATTACTGATAGTGTAATTCATAACTTTTGGACGTCTTTATCTTTGACTCACTTAAAATACATCAATTAAACACTTAACATGAAAAAGCTTTTTT
>CAZZJD010000178.1:0-4293 GCA_964654305.1 uncultured Chitinophagaceae bacterium | reverse complement strand
TTGATTGTTGCCATGTCGGTAGCCTCTTATGGGTGGTAAGGAACGATGTTGCTATTGAGCAACCTTCAATATTCTATACGGTTGCCATTGATCATATGCGTACGCGTCAATTGTGAACTGTCATCCATATCTGTATTACTTGGCATTTGGGAGGTGATTCGCCGTAAAACTGTTCCTCTACTAGCCCGCCTGCGGATTAACAGACAGAACTCACCCAGACACCGAACTAACCGCCCACACATTCATCCTGAATCGAGCTTCAAGGTGGCCGGAGAAACTTTGCAAAGCCCTGCGCCCGCCAAAGCTTTGCATCCACATTTCGAACCATGAAAAAATGCTTCCATAAAGCGCAATTAGCTTTACTTCGTCTCTTTTCCCCTCTTACAGACCATCTGATGCATCGCGAATTGGGCGCATATGTCCAGACCAGTTGAACTCTAGACCAACAATAACCGGCCAAGGAAGGCGTCATCAAACATGTACCTCGGCAGCAGAAGAGCACGGGGATAGATCATTCGTCGCGTGAAAGATCGGAGCGGCTGGCGGTTAGTTCGCCTATCTCTCAGATACTTAACGCACTGGGCGAATCAAACCTGCGACGTAAATCACCTTTGATTCAAAGAGGCTTTCCATATAGATCTTGTGCGTCTAAAATACGGTTATCTTTTCAAGCCCTCTTTTCAAGAGCCGAGGGCCTTATAGGTTGATGAATGGAAAATGCACAGAAAGCCCGTCAAATAAAGCGCGCGCCACGAGGCTGGAACCCACACTCGCCTGCTATGCGCGACCTGTTTGAAACTGTCCCTCCAGACACGCCATGCACGACGTCATCGCACGTATTGTTCAAAACCGCATTTGCTGCCTGGCTTGAAAGGCAAGACGCGGACAGGGCCGTACGCCGCTCCACCAGTCGCAGCATTTACGCGAATATCTGGGGTGCCTTCAGCGCCTGGTGCGTAAGCCAGCAACTGGAGCTACAGCAACTGCGCCCCAGCGACCTGCACAGGTACATCGAGCACCGCGCCGGCTTGCTCAAGCGCCGCCGCTCCCGCCGCACTGCCGACGCCAGCTTCTCGCCGCGTTACGCCTGGAGGCTGCTCACGCTCATAGACCACGTGCTTCAACACCATGCGGCCTCGCACCAGCTCACGCCCAACACCTGCGCCCAACAACTCCTGAGATCCAAGGAGGAGTGGCGCTTCGCAAATACACCCCCGTTCGACAGCCTGCCGGTATACCTAGAGTTCGATCAGGCTGAAGCACTTATCTGCTGGCTGAAGACCCACATGCCAGCCGGCCCTAACAGCGCCAACACCCCCGGCACTGAGACCGAGGCCACCACTGTCCCAGTCCGCCAGACCTGGGTCCAGGCACGCAACCGCACCTCTGTGGCGCTTCAACTAGGCAGCGGCCTGACGCCCGGCGAGGTCCGTAACCTACAGCTTGACGATGTACTGCCCTGCCCCACCACGGGGACGCCACTTAAGCTACACCTGTGCGCCCAAGGCTCAAGCCCCGCCCACGAAGTACCGCTGGCGCCTTGGACAGTCCCATTGCTGCAAAACTGGCTCTACCTGCGCCAAGCCTGCAGTCTCACGGCAGCTGTCCTTTTCCCAGGTGCGCGCGGCACTAACGCGTGGAGCAAGGTTTCGCAGTTCGAATCGGTCCAAGCAACCTTGATCGAAGCCGGAATCCCCGAACACGCACTTCGAGGCGGCAGCTTCATGCTTCGCCACACTTTCGCGCTGCGTCAGGTGCACGCCGGCATCGATATCCAGCGCTTGGCAAGCTGGCTGGGAATCGTCGACCTTAAGCGACTGCGTCCCTACGGACAAATCAGCTACGGCCCGCAGCGGCCTGTCTAACGGGCGGGGCGTTCGGCCTTTCGGATTCAGTCAGCGGGGCACAACTGCGCCTAGTCAGTTCGGTGGAGTCAAACGTGCCTCGACTTCCAAAGATTGGTCTCGGTATCCTGCTGCCGCAGATGATGCTTCGTCTTCCGCGGCGCTTATTCGCACCTCAACCAGCGGCCACCTCATCGTGGCCCGCGCCTTGTCGATCTGTCGTTGCTGAAGGCCTTGGTGGAGCTGGCCGGTTTCGCTGGGCCTAAACATCGTCTCTAAGCCCGGCTCACCCTGAATTCTCTTTCGCTCAATCGCTCAATCTGTATCGAGTCTCCCGCCACGCAGTTCGACCTTTCGAAGAATTCACGCACCGCAGCCCTACAGCGAAAAATCATCTTCGCTCCATCAACATCAGACAGCGTGGTCGATCCCGGTGAGAACCTGATCGCAACGGCCTTGCCCTTCTGTGTTTGGTTACTGCCGCCAATGCAGTCCTCTGGCAACAAGCTTGCGGCTGTTCGAAGGTAGAAGTGCGAGTTGTTGATGTTGCCCTGAGTCAGCACGATGGTTACAGCACTCTTGCCATCACCGCCGTAGGCCCTGCCTTCAGAGTGCTGGACTTCGACTCGAGGGGCCATTGGGATCGATCGGGTCCTCACGCCGATGTCGCGCGCGTTCACTGCTACAGAGCCGCCTTGTGAATCAACAGACTCTTCGACAACCGCGGAAACCTCAACCCACACCACGGCGCCACTGGGATGTTGGTAGGGAATGGGCATGTCCAACTTACGTACTCCACTCAATACCCAAGGTGTCGTCCAGCCACTCTCCAGTACGGCGTCTTCCAGGTCGGGCGAAACACCATGAAAAGTGCGCGTTCGAGAGAACTGGTCTCGATCGAGGGCCGGCAAGCATTCCACCAATTCGGCAGTAGCTTCAACGACGCCAGAACCCGCGCGAATCAGTGCGATTCGACCTCTGATCTTGGTTGGCCTTGTTCGCAGTTCCCATGTCTTCTTGCCGTCCAAGATGAGGTCGAGCCATTTGGAGCGAATGATCAGAGCTTTCATTGTTTACAAGGAGATGGTTGGGTCAGTCAATGGGCTGTTGCTGATGCAACTGACGACAGATCAAGTCTGCCAACAGTCCGCCTCAGGTCTCTCAGGCATATTGAATGCTGACACTCTTAAGGGTGTAGATCGACGGTGCGATGCCTTGGCCGCTCATGCGTACTCCGTATCCTTTGCGAAGCCAGCTGGCCAGCTCTTCTTCGTGCAAGACGTCTACGGCGTCCTCGGCCTTGTTGCTGGCCAGTGACACCCGAAAGGCTCCATTCGGGTAACGATGAGGGGTCAATTCGACACCGACGTTCTTTCCGCTAAGTACTTGCGCTGTGATCCTTGCCATAGGAAGGTGACCTCTTATGAATGTACTGAGTCGGCCCTGCAATAGCCCGCCAACCCGCATGAATGCTGGCTGTGCCGGGGGATTGCCGATGGTCAGATCTCCCAGTTTGCGATGCAATGCATTTCGTTTCCTGGGAGTTCTGGAGGCGAAGACCGGATGGCCACCGACGATTTCTTCCGCGCTCGTCTGGACCACATGATCGACATGCGCCACCCGCTGGCGGTGCTGGCCACCCGGATGCCCTGGGTGCAGATCGAGACTTCTTTGGCGCCATTGTTTGCCCATCGCCAACGGCCGGGGCGTACGGTGGTCGACTCCGACCTTTTTGGTGCAACCGCCGATGTGGTTGGTGCTGGCGTAAGCAATGCAGGCCGGCCGCGTCTGCCCATCCGCCTGATGGTTGCCTTGCTGTACCTGAAGCACGCATACAACGAGAGCGACGAGTCCGTCGTGCAGCGCTGGGCCCAGGACGTGTACTTCCAGTTCTTCAGCGGCCAGGTCTATTTCGAGCCTCGGCTGCCGTGCGACGACTCGCAGATCGGACGCTTCCGCCAG
Source organism: uncultured Chitinophagaceae bacterium (assembly GCA_964654305.1). Taxonomy (GTDB): domain Bacteria; phylum Bacteroidota; class Bacteroidia; order Chitinophagales; family Chitinophagaceae; genus Lacibacter. Next base: position 487 of record CAZZJD010000178.1, on the reverse strand, counting down.
GTGCTGGGCGAGGCCGGCGTGGAGCAGTTGCTCAAGACCACCATCGAGGCCGCCGTGGACATGGGCGCCATCAAGCGCTCGGAGTTCGAACGTGTGATCGTCGACACGACCGTGCAGGAGAAGGCTGTGGCCCATCCCAGCGACAGCCGCTTGCTGGAAGTGGCCCGCGCCAAGATCGCGCAGCTGGCAACCCGCGCTGGCATCAAGCTCAAGCAGAGTTATGCCCGCGAGGGGCAGCAACTGCGCCGCCGTGCGGGTGGCTACGCCCATGCCCGGCAGTTCAAGCGACTGCGCCGAGTGCTGCGGCGCCAACGCGTCATCCTGGGCAGGCTGCTGCGCGACGTTGAGCGCAAGATCACCGACAGCAGCCGAGAGGGCCTGAAGACATGGATCGAGCGAGCCTGGCGCATCCAACTGCAACGACCCCACGACTCGAACAAGCTGTACGCGCTGCACGCGCCCGAGGTGGAATGCATCGGTAAGGGCA
>CAZZJD010000177.1:0-4388 GCA_964654305.1 uncultured Chitinophagaceae bacterium | reverse complement strand
CGGCGTCTGCTAAACGATTCAGTGTTTATTTCCAATCTCCTCTGTCCAACCTTGTAGTTCCAACTATTGATTTTAAATTTTTGATCAAACCGATCGCCATATGCGCTTAACTACCTCTCTTACCCAAAACCCAACAGTGGCTAAAGCCATTGCCGTGAACCCTAACAGCCAGGCAACAAGTTTGCTGCGCCGCCGCGCACAACTCCTCCTCCTCCTCATCGCCCTGCTGATGAGCGGAAGTGTCTATGCGCAATACAACACAGCAACAGTAAATGGAACAATTGCTGCAGGTGAGTATGGTACCCATACCGATGGGCAGAATCAAGGAACCAATACTATTACTTGGCTTATGAGTTGGGATGCAAGTAATTTATATATCGGAATTAGCGGAGCCTCTAATAACTCAAATGAGGGGTCTGTGTTGTATATAGATCGGAATCCGATTATTCCTGTTAATGGAGGATCCAATTCTAATGGTTCTTTAGTTGGACAAGCTTATGACAGAGGTAATTTTAACTTGCCATTTCGTGCAGATATTGTAATCTATTTTAGAAGTGGCTATTGGGAATACAGGACAGCTGATGGCTCAAATGGATGGAATGGCGCAACAAATAGTTCCGGTGCTATTTCATCTGGCTCTACTACTCTAACCTATGCTCAATCAACTGCTGGTAGCGGTGCAATTCAGGAAATCTCAATACCTTGGTCTGTAATAAATGGTGGTGGCAGTATACCATCTTCTTTTAACTGGTTTGGAGCCAAGATGTATGACGGAGGAGCTTCCAACAACGGTATTTATGGTCAACTTCCGGCGGAGAACCCCGGGGGTGCTCAGAATGTAGCTGCATACACTTTAAATGCAGTTCGTTACTATACAGTTTCAACTACTGCAAATACTACTGCGACTAAACCATTCAGCAGGAATTCATATACTCACAACGATGCAGATGTCGCCTCTTTTGGTACTATCTCCGTATGGGATTTTACTATGAACAGAACCGGTCGTACGATTACCCGGAATACTGGAGCGGGCGGGGCTTGGACTATTAGTGGTACACTTGCGCTTGGAGCCGGTACAATAACAAGCGGTACTTCAACTACTACAATAAGTGCCGGGGATATTAATATAAGTGGAGGTACACTAACGCTATCCGGCTCTGCTGGGGGTGATTTAAACGTGTCTGGAAACTTTACCAAAACAGGCGGTACTTTTACTTGTAATGGCAGGGCTGTAAATTTTAATGGGAGTAATAAACAGACCTTTAGTAGCAATGCAACGGAGAATATTAATTTTCTTTTAATTGGAAATACAGGTGCTGATTCCGTGATTCTTGCTAGTAATGTCAATATTCCTGCCCCCTCTTCTTCTCTTACAACTATTTCGTTTACAAATGGTGGGAAATTAAAAGTTAATTCTGGAGTAACATTAACGGTTAATAGCTCAGGTGCTGTTCTTGGTAATGTGAATCTCGGAGGTGCAAACTCTAGGTTACATGTTTTTGGGACTTTCAATAATACCGGTACAACTACTGCTAACACTTTTACCAATTTTACTGCTGCAACTTTTATTGTTGCAGCAAATGCTATTTATTCACATAATTGTCCCACAGGAACAATACCTACAGGATCTTGGGCAGCTAGTTCCACACTTCAAATTAATTCTTCTCTCGCCGCAGGTACCTTATCTCAATCTTTCGGGAATGTAAATTATAATGTAAATGCAACTTACAATATCAATAACGCTACTAACCTTGTTCAATCAGGCTCTACATTTTCAGTATTAAATGGAACGATCCGTTTTGCTTTCGATATAACATCAACGCAATCAGCAACATGGTCTGGAAATCTAACGCTTAATGGAGGAAACTTTACGGTTCATAATAAAACTGTAAATACAAATGATCCTGATGCTACTTTAACAGTTAATAATTTAACATTAACAAATGGAACTCTTATTATTTTAAATTCAGGTGCAAGTGTTACTAGTAATACCCCTAATGGAACTTTAATAGTTAATGGGAATGCGTTAATCAATGGTGGTACATTGGACTTGCTCTCAGCATCTAGTAATAATACTAGCAGTATTACATCGAATCTTTCTTTGTTGGGTAATTTAACATGGAGTAGTGGAACAATACAAAGAGCATCTGCAACTGCTAACCCTACAGCTACTATAAATTTTAATGCTGGTGCAGGTAGTAGCCAAACATTCACTCAAACTTTGGGAAGTGTAACTTATACACCTACAGGTTCAATTACTTGGTCAGAAACCGGAGCTTCAAACCTTAATATTACGGCATTAGGTACAACTGGTACAATCAGAGGTAATACTTCAATTAGTGGTGATTTAACGATTAATTGTTCCAGTACAGCTACTCTAGAAGCAGCAACTACTGTCTCCGGAGTAGTTTTTATGACACAAGGTGCATTATCCGGAACTTTTACAAGTATAGGTTCGTTGAATTACAATGGTACTGCAGCCCAAACAACAGGAAATACTGAGTGGCCCGCTACACTGGCAAAAAATGTAACAATCTCCAATAACAGTGCCGCCGGTGTTACGCTAAATGCAGATAAAACAAATTATAATACAGGCGGTACATTTACAGTTAACAACGGTTCTCGTTTTAATTTCTCCACATTTTCTATTGCAGGTACCGGTGCTATAACGGTGCAATCAGGTGCAACCATTGCTTCTGCATTTACAACCAACCAAGAAGGTTTTGGTAGTTCTTCAAATATCACAACTGGTTCTATTCGGGTTACAGCAGTTAATCGTTCACTCAGTACCGGTGCAAATTATATTCTAAATGGTGCTGCTGCACAAAGTACCGGTACCAACATGCCGGCTACTGTTAATAATTTGACCATTGATAATACCGGAGGGGTTACCTTATCGCGAAGTACAACGGTTAACGGAACACTGACTTTTACTAATGGGTTGCTCACAACAAGTGGTAACACATTAACATTGGCCAATGCTCCTTCCAATGCTAATGAAAGCAGATACATTGTGGCGGATGCTACCGGTACTGTCACATTTAATGGTGTTTCAACTCAAAGAACCTTACCAATTGGTACAGCTACACTATATGCTCCTTTGGCTGTTACAGCCGGCAGTGCTACCAATTATACGGCTTATGTCACGGCATCCCTGCCTTGTGTTCCTACTACTGCCGCAAATATGGTGAATCTGGCATGGGGCTTAAGCGGCTCAAATACGCCCACACAAGTGGTGTTTCAATGGCCGGCAGGTGCTCATGCTGCCTCTTTTGCACCGGGAACTTCATGCGATCTCGGGCGCTTCAACACATCCTGCCCATATAGTATTACCAATCTTGGCATACCTTCCGGCAGCGGCCCTTATACTTTAACTGCCACAAGTGGTCTGGGTTCTACCAGTAATCAATATGTAATCGGGAACCTGAACTCGGTGTTTATCGCTGCACCTACCATAGCCACTACAGTTGCAGCTTCCAACATCACGCAAAACAGTGCTTCGAGCGGAGGTCAAACGATTACAGGTTTAGAAATAAACCCTAAAGGGGTTGTGTGGAATACAAGCGCCACTCCAACGGTGGCATTATCAACCAAAACAAACGACGGCTTAGGTACAGGTAATTTCACATCTTCTCTTAGCTTTCTTTCTGCACAAACCCGTTACTTTGTTCGGGCTTATGCAACCAATGCTAATACAACGGCGTACGGAAACGAAATAGAATTTCGTACTTTATCTAATCCTGCTACAGCACAAGCATCAAACTTCACTGCTACCGCTGCGTCTTCCAGTACCATCAATTTAAGCTGGACAGGAGCTACATTCCCTTCGAGCGGTGCCACACAGGCCGGATATGCCATTATTTACTCAACCGGTACACCAACACTATCCTCAACAAACGGAACGGCACCTGCTGCAGGTACAGGAACACTGGTAACTATCACACCAACTAATTTACCAACTACTCCTTCAGTATCTACCTCAATCGGTAGTCTCGCTGCAAGCACTGCCTATAATTTTCTGATCGTTCCTTTTACCTGGGACGGAACCAATGCCTCAACTTATCATTATCTCACTGCCTCGGCACCAACTGCCACTGCAACCACTCAGGCGAATGCGGTAGCACCTTCCGTTACTACCGATGCGGCTACACTTGTTACAAGTGCTGGTGCCAGATTAAATGGTAATGTTACCAGCGATGGAGGGGCAACTATCAGTCCAAGAGGATTTGTATACAGTACAACTGATGCCACACCCACGATAGGAGAGGCTGGTGTTATCAATCAAACTGTTTCAGGTACTACCGGTACTTTCTTGTTTGATGCAACGTTGCTTGCCAATACAACCTATTATTATCAGGCTTATGCCGTCAATAGTGTTAATACCACCT
>CAZZJD010000176.1:0-4425 GCA_964654305.1 uncultured Chitinophagaceae bacterium | reverse complement strand
GTATTAATATGTTACAGCCGTTGACCGTTAGAGGCAACGCAGTAATCAATGGTACGCTGACATTGTCCGGCAATACAGGTGGCGATTTAAATCTGGGCGGTAATATGACCATCGGTGCATCCGGTACTTTCAGCCCGAATAACCGTTCTGTCAAATTCAACAGTGCTTCGGCTAATCAGACCATCACCAAAAACGGTGGCGGTACCATCGACTTCTCATATCTGAATATAGATAATACGGCTTCAGGTGGAAAAGTGGTACTCGCTTCAGGTACTAACCTGCGCATCATCAGTACAAACAGTAACGATGCTTTGCGTGTGTTGCAACTGACCAATGGAGATCTTGATCTGGGAGTTAGCAAACTGACCTTAAGCGGTTCTGCGCCAAGCACTACCAATATTCAAGTAGCAAATGGTGTCAGAAATATCCTTGGTTCTGCAGGAAGTAGTATCGAATTCATTGGATCTGCTACATCAGGTTCACAGAACTTGAATGTATTCCCTGTCAACAGCACTACGGATAAATTGAATATCACCGCCAACGCTACACTGGAAACAAGTGTGGGTGTAAGACTGACCAATACAATTCTGAACGGAAGCTTTCAGATCAATGTGAACGGATTTGTGGCAGGAAGTGTAACAGCTGATGCACCGGTTTACAATGAGGGTTCAACACTCATTTATAATAATGGTGCGGCCGGATTCAATCGTAACTACGAGTGGATCGCCTCCAGTGGTACATTAGGAACAACGCCCGGCTATCCGGATAATGTGATCGTGAAGAACAGTACTGTATTGAGCCTCGGCAATGCTTCTGTTTCATCAGGAGTAGCCGAGAGAGCTATCGCCGGAGATATGACCATCGAAGCGGGATCAGACGTGAGGTTGAATGCGATGGCAGTGCCACTCACCATTAATGGCAATCTGAGTCTTGCCGGTACATTGACGCTTTCTTCTGAGGCAGGTGGTAATCTGAACCTGGCAGGTAACTGGTCGCGGACTGGTGCCGGTGCGTTAACCCAGAATGGAAGGAATGTGCGTTTCTTTGGTTCAGCGTTACAAACTGTATCCAGAACCGGAGGAGAAACGATGAGCCATGTAGTGGTAGATAAAACAGGACAGAGAGTACAACTAATCGATAATCTGACCATCAGCAGTAATCTGGCTATTGATAATGGCACACTGGATGTAAATACAACCGTGTTGAATGTACAGGATGTAGTGAGCAAAGCATCGACAGGTACACTGATGTCGGCTGTTACAGGATCTGTTCTGTACAGTAAGCCAACCAATTCTCAGAGTGTACTCGCAGCGGATTACGGTAACCTTACCTTCAGCAACTTCGCGAAGACCTTGCCTTCAACCGGCACGATCCGCGTAGCCAATGAGTTTACTCCCGGCTCCGGTACAGGTCACACCATTGCAGGAAGTACCATCGAGTTTAATGGCAGCGGAGCGCAGAGCGTACCGGAATTCAACTATAATAACTTAACCATCTCCGGTGCAAGAGGCAACAGTGCGCTTACATTAGGTAGTGGTACGATAGGGGTGGCCGGTAATTTCACCGCTTCTGCAACAGGAGTCAGCTCGTATGTGACTACCGGCAATACTGTGGATTTCAACGGCACCACTTCACAAACAATCAGCGCATTTGATTTCAATAGTGTGCGTATCACCGGAGATAAGAATAATGGTACAATAACCCTTGGCAGTGGAACAATTCGCCTGTCTGGAAATTACACGGTATCTGCCAACAATATCGGTTCATTTGTGACAAGTGGCAATACATTTGAATTTATTAGCGCAACTGCACCACAGTCTATTTCCGCGATGGGTCCTGTTAGTTTCAACAACCTGGTTATTAATAAACCTGATCAAACACTGAATGCGATCAGTACTTCAACCATCAATATGGCCGGAACAATTACCCTCGCTGCAGGTCAGTTCATTCCGGGGCCAACTGCTATGATAAATATGACCGGTGGCAACTGGACCAATAACGGAGGTACATTTACCAGAGGTAACAGTACGGTGGTATTCAGCGGAGCTGGCGATCAGGAGATTGGTGGGTCTACTACTAATCCTCAGGAGTTTGCCAATGTTACTATGAATAAAGCTTCAGGTATTTTAAGTATTGCTGAGAATAAACCGGTGAAGATAGATAAGGTCTTAACATTGAGTCAGGGAACCTTTGCACCCGGAACAGGTACAACTATAGAATTTGATAATAATCTGGGGGGTAATCAGGATGTACCTAGAGCAAATTACCATCACTTAAAACTTTCTCGTGGTGGAACTAAAGTGCTGGCAAATGAGGTAGCCGTAGCAGGTGATTTGATTGTAGAAAATCCGACATCGGGTACAACCACGGTAACGCCCGGTGCCATCATCAAACTGAATGGTAATAACAATCAAGCTATTGCCGGACTTCCGTTCAGAAGTGTTCAAATAAGCGGTGGAGCTACAAAGCGATTTACAAGTAATGCCAGTATACTGGGTGCCATGACTTTTGAGAGTGGTTCGGGAGCTGTTGATCTGGATGGAACAAGTAATGATCTGTTGTTTACCGTTCGTTCAATTGCCGACAGTACTGCAAGAATTGCCAATGTGAACGGATGGTCCTTGAGCGGCAAAGCTGTTGTAGAACGCTACGTACCTTCTCAACGTAAATGGCGCCTGATCAGCGTGCCAACAGTTCCCGGCGAAACACTGCGTCAGGCCCTTACCCGTCAGATCGATGGATCTTATCCAAATCCTGTATGCTTTACAGCAGATGCACAGGCAGGTAGTGGTACATTGATTACCGGTCATAGTATGAGCTCCTGTACGAATGCAACCAGTGTAGGCTTTGATCATCTAGTCAGCGGGGGCGCTTCATCCATCCGTTACTATAATGCTACAGCCAGCAACCCATGGGCAAGTAGTACCAGCACGCCAACTATACTGAGTGCTCCGACACAAAGCGGTTATCTGGTATTCATTCGTGGTGATCGTCAGGCTACTGGTTCAGGAAGCAATGTTACCACACTTCGTCCGAAAGGTGATTTGATTCAGGGTAATTACAATATTCCTGTAAATGCTCGTTTCGGAGTGCTCGGTAATCCTTACGCTTCACCCATTAGTTTCGAATCATTATATGAATATGGAGTTGCCGGAGGAAACAATAGTAAAATCCGCCGTACTTTCTGGGTTTGGGATGCCAACCTAACCAATAGTTCGAATGGAGTAGGTGGATATAGGACTATATCACCTGATAATGAGAATAGTTCTAATCCAACTTACTCTGTTACTCCTAGTTCTTCTTTACCAGTTTCAAATTATTTGATGATCAATTCAGGTCAGGCCATTATGGTGGAAAGAAGAGGATCTGAAAATGTGAATGTAACTGTGAAAGAAAGTCATAAAGTGGCGAATTCGGGCAATCTGCTCAACTTGCGTACAACGAATACGCCGGTGGGTAAAATCAAAGTGGATATGTATCGTGCCAACGGTAGCACTCTTGAGATGCCAATGGATGGTGTCATTGCTCGTTTTGCTGACTGGTATGATGCAGAGCCCACTGATATTTATGATGTATACAAGAACAATCAGTTTGAAGAAAATCTCAGTATTTCTCGCAGAGATAATACGGGTGTATTGAGATATTTAGGCATTGAGAGCCGTCCGATGCCAACGGTGAACGATACGATCTTCATGCCGTTCTACTTTACTACGAACAGAGATTATGCGCTTAGGTTCAATGCTGAGAATATGGCATCCTCTGGATTGATTGCTTACTTACAGGATCAGTTTACCGGTAGAGATACAATAGTGCCCTTAAACGGTTCGCAAATAGTATATCCATTTACGGTAACCGCTGACGCAAACAGCAAAGCATTGTCTCGTTTCCGTATGGTGTTCCGTCAGGGAGCAGCACTTCCTGTAAACTTTATCAGTATTAAAGCAAAAGCTACTGGAGCAACTAATACTGTTCAGTGGACAACTGCGCAGGAAGAATCTCTCAAAGTGTTTGAGATTGAACGTAGTCTTGATGGTAATAGTTATGTGAAAGTAGGTGAGCAAAAACCACAAAACAATGCTGGTGGTGCTGCTTATGATTGGATCGATCAGACACCTGCTAGCGGAGCAAATTACTACAGAATCCGCGCGGTGGATGAAGATGGTTCAGTGGATTACAGTATGGCTGTGAAAGTGAACCGCGGTATTGATGTGAAAGAAATTAAAGTGAATACGAATATCGCTTCCGACGGTTCGGTATCAGTACAATTGAATGCACAACCTGCAGGTGTATTGACACTTAATCTGACCAGTGTGTCCGGACAATTAGTCGGTACAAAACAGTTGGTGCATAACGGTGGTAGTAGCAATCAAATGCTCCAACTCACCCAACAACAATTGTCTGATGGTGTGTACTTCCTGTCCGTAC
>CAZZJD010000175.1:0-4448 GCA_964654305.1 uncultured Chitinophagaceae bacterium | reverse complement strand
GGAACTCAACTTTCCGGTCAGATCACCATAAAACAGGAAATTCAGTTATCTGATAATCAAGATTATCAAATGCCAGATCTCATAATTTATGAATAGATTATTATATTCCTTTCTTCTTTTTTTTCTTTTTTTATCAGTTCATGCAGATGCTCAGCAAAAAAAATGGGCGCATCGAGGATACAGAAAAGTTGAAACTAAAATATTAGATCATGATGAACCGGAGAAAAGTGGTCGAACTATAGAGTGTATTGATCGAAAAGGAAATGTAATCGAATCATGGGAGTGGAATGAGAATGATAGACTTACAAAACATATCATTAATATTTATTCAAAGCGTAAACTTGAAAGTACTGTTTATTCGGGTAATGACAGTATAAGATCTATTGAAATAATTGAATATGATAGAAAGGGAAGAAAAGTCAGGCAGTTGGTTTCAGATAAGAAGAAAGGGAAAGATGAAGAAATGCTAATTGATTATGACAAGTGGGGCAATAAGATTAAAGAACTCATTTTCAAGAATAATAAGCTAAGTCTGACTAAAACCTTTTTTTACAACAATGAGAATCTTCTTGAAAAGCAGGTGCATATTAATGCTGAAGGAAAAATAATTTATGAGAAAACATATCAGTATTCCAAATGATACGATATTCAATTTTCAATATTGTTTTTTTTATTTTACCATGTAGTGTGTTTGCTCAGCAAAACGATTTTGCTACCTGGAACTATGTTAATCTGAATTATAAAATCAATGAGAACTGGACAGCATCCTTTGCTGAGCATATGATGAGAAATGAAAATGCGACAGAAACATGGTTTTTCTTACATGATCTATCGATTAATCATCGCATTACTCGACATTTATCGCATGAATTACATATTCGATTAATCAATCAGAAACAATTGGATGATCAATTTGAAGACAGAGAAATGTTGTTTTACGCCATCAACGGAAGTATAAATTGGCTTGGATTGACATTATCCGCACGAACCCGTTGGCAGGGATTGGTATATGAGAGGCAATTTAAAGATGCTTATAAAGGGCCTTACTATTATCATCGTTTTCGTTTAGGTGTGGGGAAATCCATCAACTATCATTGGAGAGCAGGCCTGAGCGCGGAAATATTTCAGCCGCTAAATCGCCCGAAGAGAGCACCAATAGATCAAATTCGCTGGGGCGCCTCTATGAGTTATCGTTTAAATCGTTATCTTTCCTTAGATCATTTTTTTCAAATTCAAAAACAACTTAATAGAGTTAATCCTTATACTTATTATGTATGGGGAATCGGTTGTAATTTCACACTGTAATATGAAATATATATTCATCTGTTTAATCTCGCTTGCAATGTCCATTGTATCATGTAAGAATCCGGAAAAAAATAAGGAGGCATCGTCCGGAAAATTTGCTTTAGCCATTCATGGAGGCACGGGCAATATTGATAAAATGAAATTAAGTAAGGAAGAAAAGAAAGCATATAAGGCTACACTGGATAGTGCATTACACATCGGATATGATATTTTGAAGACAGGCGGTACCAGTTTACAGGCAGTAGAAAAAGTAATCAAGGCATTGGAAGATTCTCCCTTATTCAATGCGGGCAAAGGATCTGTTTTTTGTCATGATGGTACTATTGAAATGGATGCAGCTATTATGGATGGTAAAACACTGGATGCCGGTGCAGTGGCAGGAGTGAGACATATTAAGAATCCTATTTCTGCAGCGAAGATGGTGATGTCGAAATCCAAATCAATTTTTTTATACGGACAAGGAGCTGAGGATTTTGTGGTTGAACATGGGATGGATTTAGTGGATACTTCTTATTTTTTTACTGAGATGCGTTGGGAACAATTACAAAAAGTAAAGAAAGAAGATGAGGATGAAATGAAACTGGATCATGATAGTGGAGATGATGAGAAAAAAGATAAAAAGAAGGAAGATAAATTTGGAACGGTAGGTTGTGTGGCATTGGATCAAGCGGGTAATCTAGCTGCTGGTACTAGTACTGGCGGATTGGTCAATAAAAAATATCACCGCATCGGCGATTCACCCATCATTGGGGCGGGTACTTATGCAGAGAATGGTGTTTGTGCAGTTTCATGTACGGGAAGAGGAGAGGATTTTATAAAAAATGTAGTAGCTTATGATATTGCGTCCAGAATAAAATATGGTCATGCTTCCCTGCAGGATGCTGTTGCACAAACCATTCAGGGTAAACTTAAATCTTCAAAGGGTAGAGGGGGATGTATTGCTATTGATCAGCAAGGAAATATCATATTTAATTTCACTACATCAGGGATGTTCCGAGGATCGGTGGATGTGAATGGAAAATTTCAAACAGATATTCTACGTTAAGCTCCACTATTTTATCGGGAATAATGTTCGTTTTATATAAATCGTAAAAGTATAATTCAGCTATATGAGTCTAAGAGCTTTAATTGAAAAGGTTGAACTCGCTCGGGAAAATTTCATTCAAGCTTGCTCAGGGTTGACACATGAAGAGGCAAATTTTAAATCTTCTGAAGATTCCTGGTCTATTACGAATGTTGCAGAACATATCGTTCGCGCTGAATGGGGCGGACTGAATGGCATCTGGTGTGCTATGGATGGATACAAACGAAACGAGCCGGTATGGTCGGGAGATAATTATAATAAAGGATTAAGTATTGAAGTTATTGTAGATAAAACATGGCAACCACATCAGCCGGCACCGGAACCTGCCAGGCCTCAATGGGGTGGTCCCATTGAATTCTGGCTGAATCTTCTAAGAAATGGTAAGCATACGGTTGCTGAAACTTACAGACAAATGGAGGGTCTTAATCCGGAAGAGATCATTTACCCTCATCCGCTTTCTGGTCCGTTGAATGTCTATCAGCGGATGGAATTTCTTCGCTATCATATGGAAAGGCATCAGCGGCAGATCGAGGATATTAAACAGCGGTTTAAGGAAGTAAGTTTATAAAGTTTATAAAGTTCATAAAGTTGCAATAGGTGAAATGATGATTTAGGAAGCAGTTAATGAAATCTTACATGACAGCTTTTCCTCCTATTTTTGCTCTGTGAATATTCATCTGATTGTTATCGGCGGCGGCGCAGCCGGAATTTTTTGTGCAGTCAATGCCGCCCGGTTGTCGCCGGGACTAAAAGTGACGGTCATTGAAAAGTCCTCCAAATTACTATCGAAGGTGAAAGTTAGCGGTGGTGGACGTTGCAATGTGACCCATCATAATTTTGATCCTGATTCCTTCAGTCAGCAATATCCGCGAGGCTCGCGTTTTGTGCGGAAAGCTTTCTATCAATTTTTTTCTACGGATACTATTGAATGGTTTCTCCAAAGAGGAGTGAAACTCCATGCAGAGCCCGATGGCAGAATGTTTCCTGTTACGAATAACTCCCAAACAATCATTGATTGTCTGCTTAAAGAAGCGGAGAAATATGGAGTGATGTTTATGATGCAGACGGAAGTGAAAAATATTTCGCATAATAATGATTGGCAATTGACATTAAAAGATGATCGAGTGCTTCATGCCAATTTTATTTGTATCGCTACCGGTGGATCCAATAAGATGGAAGGATATGAGTGGTTGCGTTCTTTAGAACACTCTATCATTGAGCCGGTGCCTTCTCTTTTTACTTTTCAGTTACCTGATCATCCAATTCGGTCATTGATGGGCGTTAGTGTCCCGAAAGTATCTGTGAAAATCCAGGGAGAGAAACTAAAGGAATCAGGACCTTTACTCATTACCCATTGGGGATTTAGCGGACCTGCCATACTTCGACTCTCTGCATGGGGTGCGAGAATGCTGCATGCGAAAGATTATCAATTCACCCTGTTCGTTAATTGGTTGAATGATATGAGAGAGGATGAGTTGAATCTTTTCTTTCAGCATCAAAGAAAAGAAAATGGGGCAAAGAAAATATATGGCAGTTGCCCCTTCGAATTGCCTTCCCGTTTGTGGCTGTATTTTTTGAATGTTTCCGGTATTGAAGAAGGTAAACGATGGGCCGATCTTTCTCAAAAACAGCAGCATTCTTTATTGCGTCATCTTATTGCTGGTGAATTTAATGTGTCGGGGAAGACTACCTTCAAGGAAGAGTTTGTAACAGCGGGCGGTGTGGACCTGAAAGAGATCAATCCTTCAACGATGGAAAGTAAATTACAAAAAGGACTGTATTTTGCAGGGGAAGTGATGGATGTGGATGGTATTACGGGTGGGTTTAATTTTCAGCATGCGTGGACCAGTGGTTATATCGTCGCGTCATCGGTTTCGAATCTGATAAATTGGATTCAACCTTAATCCTAATATATAATTTGATCCCACCTATATGTACCGATTTAAAAAAATAGAAATGACTCATTACAATATTCAAGTTCTAATTTGTAAATCACTCATAAATCTTATTGTTACTTTCTTTGTCATTGCTACAAAGAAAGTAACCAAAGAAAAATCTA
>CAZZJD010000174.1:0-4467 GCA_964654305.1 uncultured Chitinophagaceae bacterium | reverse complement strand
CTGGCATGGAACAACGCTTGATGATGTATAATTAACTTTTCTGAATCCCTTTCTCAAGATTGATGAGCATTATATGAGCGAAGCGCATAAATAGATTCATTTAAATCTTCTCAAATACAAAACACAGCATACAAAGGAATTGAGTACACATTCCCTTCAAATCCGAAATTTTTTGCTGAAACTTTATACCCAAACTCAGACTGGTAGCGCTTTAAAAACAGGGATAAGCTTTTGGCTTTTACATTTTCTGATGATTTTACTTCAATAGGAATAATTTGTCCCTGGTTATTTTGGATGATAAAATCAACTTCGGCTTTCCCTTCAGATTCCCAATAATAGGGTTCATATCCGTTGGTTTTAAGCGCTGTAGCTACATAGTTTTCGGCAATAGCTCCTTTAATTCCAATTAAATCAAAGGGCTGAATAAAAAGACTTTGATTATTTAGCCCAAGTTTAGAGCAAAGTAATCCGGTATCGGATAAATACACTTTAAAAAAATCGGGGGAGGCAAAAGCAATTAAAGGTACTTGTGGTGGATAGCATTTATGCACTTTGACGATCAAACCGGATGATTTAAGCCAATCCAGTGGTGCTTCATAGTTACTTGCCCTGCCGCCTGATTTAATGAGTTTGTACTGAAACTTGCGGTTTTCTTTGGCTAATTGAGAAGGGATACTGTTGTAAGCGGCCATTATTTTTACCGTTTCCACAGGAGTGGCATATTTTGCCATATCCGCTATATAAGCATCAAGAATATTTTTCTGCAAGGATATTACAAAATTGAAATCGCTGTTTTTAATGTATTCGTTCACAACCTGCGGCATTCCACCTAAAGAAATATACAGCCTGAATAACTCCAAAAAATGGCTATGCAAACTGCATTCTTTTCTATTGTTGAAACAGTCTTTAATCATCGCAACGGCCTCTTTTTTGTCCATTGCCCATAAAAACTCTTCAAAGTCCATAGGGTACATGTGTTCAATTTGTACCTTTCCTACAGGAAATGAATATTGTTCCCGGTTTATGGCAACACCCAATAAACTGCCGGCAGCCACCACAGCATATTTTGGGGCTTCCTCAGCAAAATATTTTAACGAAGTAAGCGCCCTTTCACAAGTTTGTACTTCATCATAAATCAACAGGGTTTTTTCTTCCAATATGGATTGGCCGGCAATTAATTGAAGTTGTGGCAACAACTTTTTTGGGCTGATGTCGCCGGCAAAAACTTTCTGTAATTCGATATTATTTTCAAAATTTAAATACACTACATTCTGAAAATCTGATTTTCCGAATTGCAGCAGCGTATAGGTTTTACCAACCTGTCTTGCGCCATGCAAAAGCAAGGGAAGCCGACTCTTTGATGCCTTCCATTCCTTTAATATTTTCGCAATCTTTCGTTCCATTTAATACAATAATAAATCACTTATTCGTTCTTTTAAGTGTAAAAATAACACACTATTGGTAATTTTAAAAATTAATCTGCAAATAATAATGCTTAATGTTTCCTGGTTCTAGGGTTTAATTACCGAATAAAATGCGGAGAATAAGGGGTTTAATCTCCGCAGACGCAAAGAGCGTCAGGCAAAAGAAAGTATTTATTCTGTTGTAAATAGATTCCTACCCACCTTGATAATTTTAACCGAATTTCTAACATGCAGGATATGGGTCTGTTTCGAAAAATCCCAGATAAACCCAGTGCATGGTGTATTGTATGTGATGGCATGGGAGGCAGCTTACAAATTCATTTAATTTAGGCAAAACTATTTCAGAAATCGACGATTATCTAAAAACGAATGCAAATGATAATTACTTGGGGTGGGTGGTGGAGATATGAAGAGTTAGTTTTATTTTTAAAAAGGTTTAGCGGTTTTTATATTTTACCATCATGAAACATCATCCCCACATCTCTTCCCTTGTTGATCTCTACCAGGCAGAATCTCAGCCATTCCGCAAGGTGCATCGTATGATTGATTTATTTGAAACAATCATAAAGTCCCATACCGTAGTTATTATGGGCGAGTACTTTGCATATAACCGGCTGAGCGATTCGGCTAAAGGGCTGCTGGCTCAGGGCTTGCGGACTCCTTCTCTAGGTACTTGGCAACTTTTCAGCCGGGTTTTGTTTGAAGAACTGCAAAAGGAGGGATATACCTGGAACTTCCCTGCATTCCCTGGTGAGTTTGCAGAACTTGATAAGGCACTCAATGCCGATAAGACCAATGTCATTGCCTTCCGAAACGGCTATGCCCACGGAGCCACACCCTCTGATGCGCAATGTGAAACAGACATAAAAAAGTTCGAACCCTTTCTGCAAAAACTGCTCAATAGTCAATGGCTAGATATTACCCGCCTTGAACATACAGAGAATAAAGTTTGGATTGTGTCGGATGAGCAGCGTGTTTGTCTTCATCCGATTTTGTTATATAAAGAAGACGGCGATTCCTCGCCCTATGCTTTCTTTAATGATTTAAAAAATGATAAGGTAGGATTGCTTAACTATCCGCTCAGTAAACACTACCGCGAGAAAGAATTGTACAAAGAGTTTCATGAATACCTTCCGCTCAATGAATGGAAGAAGACGGGTAACAATGAGTTCTACCAGCGTATCGAAGAACTCACCGAGACTTTCAAGGGCAGAACAATGGAAAGGGAGATGCTCTTACAATTTGTATTGAATCGCCAGAAAGGATATTTCTCCATCCAGGGTAATCCTGGTATCGGCAAATCAGCCCTTATTGCGCAGTTCTTCAAAGATCTCAAAGCACATAAGGAGACAGGCAATATACTGGTGGTGGAATATTTTATCCGTCGCGGTACAGCACAGGCTCAGGTAGAATATCTTTTTAATTATATCATCAAGAAGACCGATGAAATATTTCCTGCGGGTAAGGAAGTTCGTGCTGAAGGAAAAGCCATCTGGGACTTGCAGCAGCAGCTCTTTTCAAAATGGCGGATGTGGGGTGAGCGAAGCAATGGCAAGAAACTTCTTTTTTTGATTGATGGCTTGGATGAAGGGGTAGAAAACAATGTGGTGACCTATCTGCCTCGTGAGAATTTTGAGCAGGTACTTATTATATATGGCTCGCGGCCGGGCGGACATAAAACCATTGATGACTTATGGACACAATTACCGGTAGAATACCATACTAAACTCGAGTTGAGCGGACTTAGTGTGGAAGATATCCGTGCTCTGATCTATGAAGTGGCTAATAAATATGAGATCGACCGGGAGAGTGCCTGGATAGATGCCGTTCAGAAACGCTCACAGGGAAATCCGCTCTATCTGAAATTACTCTGCGATGCCATTGAACACGGAAGTATCGCGTTAAATGATATCAATGCTCTCCCAGAAAGGATTGACGAATATTACAAAGCCATTCTCGATCGATATGCCAATGATGCGGTGGATGGTGATGCCTTGCTCAAGGGGTTATATGCATTTGCGGCAGCCAAAGATTATTTAACGATGTCGCATCTCGGACTGATCAATCAGTTGGGAGAAGCAAGTGTGCAGCGCATCGGCAGTACTTTAAAGGAAGTGTTGTATGAAAATCCGCTTACAGAGGAGGTGCTGGATTATCAGTTGTTTCATGAGAGTTTTCGTGAGTATCTGGTGAAAGAAAAATCAGGTCAGCTAAATGATGCAGCGGAACGCATCATTGATTTTTGTGCCGGATGGAAGGAGCTGGAAGGAAGCTGGGAGCAGCGGTATGCGCTGGAGCATTATGCGAAACATTTAAGCGAGAGCAGGAAAGCGCAGCGCCATCAGCAACTGATGCAATTATTATATGATCATCTATATGCCGCCACACAGAAGAAAGTATTAAGGGGATTTGATGCGAGTAACGAGTTGTATCGCCTGTCTTTATTAAAATCATCCGAGCTTGATCGTTTTGACGATATGCTGGAATCGGCCTTATGCTTGGTAGATCTCAAATATGAAGAAGCCAACGATGCGCCCAAGATTGTGGAGATGGTGGCGAATGGAGAGATTGAACTTGCACTGAAACGGATTGAAAGTTTTGGCGGCGCAGACAAAGAAGGCATAACGCGGAAATTTATCCTTTACATGCTTTGTCTGATGGATCTGACATTACTGGGTAGCAAAGACAAGCCATTTAGGAAATCAGCTATTGAAAGAATATTAAATCATTTGGATGAACAGATACCGGTGGATACTTCATTGATTAATTGGAATTATTTCTTTCCGAGTTATCTGATGTTTTTGATGGCTTGTGAATGGGCGGAGATAGAATTGAATTATTTTATTGTTTATAAACGGACAGATGATTGGAGAACTGAATGGATAGAAGAAAAATGGCCATTCAATAATTTACAATTTGGTGTTTTACTTCAAATTTGTAATGAAAATAAATTATGTAGAGGCAGTTCTTCGGCTTATAAAATCATATCTATTAAATTAGTGAAGGAAGG
Organism: uncultured Chitinophagaceae bacterium; assembly: GCA_964654305.1. Lineage (GTDB taxonomy): Bacteria > Bacteroidota > Bacteroidia > Chitinophagales > Chitinophagaceae > Lacibacter. Next base: position 33 of record CAZZJD010000174.1, on the reverse strand, counting down.
ACAAGTGAAGTTATCTTTAGAATTTGCAAATAC
>CAZZJD010000173.1:0-4522 GCA_964654305.1 uncultured Chitinophagaceae bacterium | reverse complement strand
TTTGCCTTTCCTAATGGAAAAGAATTTCATTGATTATATACGGGTTTTTTGCAAAAGTGGTCATGGCGGGGCCGGCAGCAAACATTTCGCGCGCACGAAGTTTAACCCCAAAGCCGGCCCCGACGGGGGTGACGGCGGCCGCGGAGGACATATCATATTAAAAGGTAATGCCCAGCTATGGACCCTCCTCCACCTCCGATTCTATAAAAATGTGATCGCCGAAAACGGAGCATCCGGCAATAAAAACAATATGACAGGGAAAGATGGCAAAGATATCATCATTGAAGTCCCCCTCGGCACCATCGCCCGTAATGAAGAAACAGGCAAACAAATCGCCGAGATACTTACCGACGGCCAAGAAGCCTATCTAATGAAAGGAGGTCGTGGTGGGCTGGGCAATGCCCACTTTGCCACCCCTACTAATCAGGCCCCCGAATATGCCCAACCCGGTGAACCCGGTGAAGAAGCATGGAATATACTCGAACTCAAAGTATTGGCTGATGTGGGTCTGGTCGGATTTCCCAATGCCGGAAAATCTACCCTGCTCAGCAGCATCACCGCGGCCAAACCCAAAATAGCCGATTACGCATTTACGACACTCACACCCCAGCTGGGCATGGTGGCCTATCGCGATAACAAAAGTTTCTGCATGGCCGATCTACCCGGTATCATTGAAGGCGCAGCCGAAGGAAAAGGCCTAGGACATCGTTTTCTTCGCCATATCGAACGGAATAGTGTGTTGCTATTTGTAATCCCTGCCGACAGTAAAGATCATCGCGCCGAGTTCAATATCCTGCTGCATGAACTAAAAGCCTATAATCCTGAACTTTTGCATAAACAATTTTTATTGGCCGTCAGCAAATCAGATCTGCTCGATGAAGAGCTTCAAAATGCCATCGAAAAAGAACTTCCCGAAAATATCCCCCACGTATTTATCTCTTCCGTTACAGGTAAAGGGCTAAATACCCTGAAGGATCTGCTCTGGACAGAATTGAATCGATCCTAATGCTTCAATAAAGAAATCGATTCTTTAATTTTATAGTTATGTCACTTCATACATATTTCCTGATATTTTTTGCATTTACACTATTGCAAATAAATGCACAACCTGTTCGCCAACTTAGACCCATCCTGGAATTTAAAATGCCTCGCGGAGAAGGAGATAACGGCGGCACAATAGCAATTAATTTAAAAAACAGAAACTATTATGCCACTATTGCGGGAAAAAAAACCTACTCCATGGCAATATTCAATGGGGCAGGCGAAATGATCTCTCCCACAGACCTGGTGCTCCTGTATGATATTCGCGGGCTGTGGTATCACCCCGTTCAAAAAACTTTTTTTGCCAACGGTTTCGGAACCATCGGATGGATCAAATACACCATAGATGACGCCGGTATACCTTATGATGCCAATCCTGTTTTCGAAGGACAGCGACAACCCTTTCCGCAGTCGGTAGGACAGTTTAGCCAGAAAGAAAATCTGGTTTATTTTCTCAAAGGAAGCTCAGCATTGGCATTCGATGCCGTAACAGGAAATCCTGTCCCAGAAAAAAACAAACTGCTTCGTATCGGATACAACAGAAAAAATCCACCGCCTCCTAATCAAAACATCGACAGCTTTAGTGTTCGTGCCGATTACAATACCACTACTCTTATTTATACAGGCATCCCCCAATCTGAATTCGGAATGCTCAATATCAAGACGAAAGAAATCGAATTATATGGCGCTGCCGATGGTCTCATGAGTTCCCGATTGAAAATACCGGAAGAGGTTCCCGTAAAGGACAAACTCAATTTTGCTTTTTGCAATAATTTTTACTGGCTCTATGATAACAATAAGCGGAGTTGGATTGGATTGAGATGATCGCTTACCCTATGTTTTGAAACTTATTTGTTATGATTGAAAAGTTAAATGCAACCATCATTAACTCAAATTCAACAAGCTGTTTTTGATAAATAAAGTATCAACATTCTTCCCGTTTTTAACATAAGTTTGCCCCCTAAGTTTTATTGAACAAAAAATCATCAAAATGAAAAAGTTTATCGTAACGATTGCCATGAGCCTTATGCTCTTAAAAACCTATGCCGATGAAGGGATGTGGCTACCCTTATTGCTAGGACAACAAGTATATGCCGACATGCAGAAAAAGGGTCTTAAACTGACCAAAGAACAACTGTACAGTATCAACAAAGCCTCATTGAAAGATGCAATTATCATCTTCGGAAATGGTTGTACAGGTGAAATTGTAAGCAACAAAGGATTAATTTTCACCAACCATCATTGTGGATACGATGCGATTGCTACGGCTTCTAGCGTAACCAATAATTATCTGAAAGATGGATTTTACGCAAAAACGCTGCAAGATGAGATCCGCACAAAACTATCTGTACAGTTTTTATTAAGAATAGAAGATGTTACCAAAGAAGTGACTGATTCTCTGGGTAGCTTATCAGGTGCAGCAAGAACCCAAAAACAATCTGCTGTGATCGCTGCCATCAACAAAAGACTTTCGCAAACCGAAAAAAGTATCGAGGCTCGTGTCAGTCCTTTATTCAAAGGCAATCAGTTTCTGGTATTCATCTACCAACGATATAAAGATATTCGTCTGGTTGGTACGCCCCCTGAATCTGTTGGGAAATTCGGCGGCGATACCGACAACTGGGAGTGGCCCCGTCACACAGGCGACTTCTCAGTCTTCCGTGTATACACAGCTGCCGATGGCGCTTCTGCAGAATATGATGCTAAAAATATTCCACTCAAACCCAAATACCATCTGCCTGTTTCTTTAAAAGGAATTAAGAACGGCGACTTTGCCATGATCTGGGGTTATCCCGGTAGCACCAACAGATATGAGTCATCATTGGGTATCAAACTGGCAACTGATGTCAGCAATCCTACACTGGTAAAGCTTCGTGATATGCGCTTGAAATATATGCTGGCTGAAATGCAAAAAGACCCGGCCGTAAAACTTAAACTGGCATCCAGCTATGCCTCTATCGCCAATTACTGGAAATTCTTTGATGGAGAGACCAAACAATTGTTGAAATATGATGTGTATGGTCAGAAGAAAAAATCAGAATCTGCATTCATTGAATGGGCTAAATCAAATCCTGAATATGCCAATATTTTTTCTGACTGGGAAAAAGCTTACGAAGCATGGAAACCTTATGCCAAGCACAGAACCTATATGAGCGAAGGCATCTATGGCTCTCCGCTGATCACTTTCTCTGTACGTAATCTTACTGAACTGGAAGCTGTGCTCAATAAAAAAGAGGCTACGGAAGATGATATTAAAAAGGCAATCACTGCTGCTGCAGATGCACGTAAAACATTTCTGGAAGAACATAATGCGGTAAGTGATCAAAAGATTGTAGCAAAAGCTTTGCAGATGTATTATAATGATATTTCTGATGATCAACGCCCTACACAGTTTTATGATTCACTCAAATCTGTATATGGTGCTTTAGGGGAAGATGCGACATATCAGAAATATGCAGCGGATCTATTCAAAAACTCCATGATTTTAAATGAAGAAAAGTGGAATGCATTTGTAAGTAAACCCACTATTGAAGCTTTAAAAAATGATGTCCTTTATTATACCTCAAATTCATTTACGCAAAACTGGACTACGCGATTTGCTCCCAAATCCATGGAGTTCATCACTAAGAATAATGAATTAGGTCGTTTGTATTTAAAAGGCATCATGGCAAAAGATACTGCTGCGGCAAAGAAGATGTATCCGGATGCTACTTTCACCATGCGTGTATCTTATGGTAGTGTAAAAAATTATCAGCCTCGCGATGCGGTACAATATGATTTCATCACTACCTCTAAAGGTTTACTGCAGAAATATGTAGCCGGTGATTATGAATTTGATCTGCCCGCCAAACAGATCGAACTGCTAAAGCAAAAAGATTTTGGTCAATATGCAGATCCTGTACGAAAAGATCTGGTAATCGGATTTATTACCACCAATGACATTACCGGAGGTAATAGCGGCTCTCCTGTTATTGATGGAAATGGAAATCTGATCGGTCTTGCCTTTGATGGCAACTATGAGGCATTAAGTCATAAACTGGCCTTTGATAAAGATCTTAATCGAACCATTTGTGTGGATGTGCGTTATGTACTTTGGTGTATTGACAAATTAGGTCAGGCGCCACACTTAGTTAAAGAACTGACCCTCGTGAAATAAATGATCCTGCTGATGAAATACGGTAAAGGAGCCTTCGGGCTCCTTTATTATTTTTGAGAAATTCTGACATGATCGATCATCGCTCGATTGACATCTACATTCATGTTTGTGTTCCAGGGTTCCAATTTCAATCTCATCTGATTTAACCCCTTTCTGAGTGTAATATTATAATTATTGGTATAACCCCAGTTACTCCACTCATCAGTTCCTCTCTGTGGAAACACCACAGTTCCGACATTTTCTTTGTTTACATATAAGCTTCGAATCGCACATTTATTATCGGTATTCCATGGGCCGCTACCATTGCTATAACGAAAATCAATA
>CAZZJD010000172.1:0-4562 GCA_964654305.1 uncultured Chitinophagaceae bacterium | reverse complement strand
CCTTTAAACGTTATGCGCATAGCGATATAAACTGGCAAAACAGACTCATAGGTTTGATTGGTCCGCGAGGTGTAGGAAAAACCACTTTGGCGCTACAATATTTAAAAGAAAACTTAAACATAAATGAATCACTTTATGTAACAACGGAAGATTTTTATTTTGCCACCAATAGTTTGATTGATTTGGCAGACAGTTTCGTAAAAAACGGGGGTAAAAATTTATTTATAGACGAGATACACAAATATCCCAATTGGTCAAGAGAATTAAAACTTATATATGATTATCATAAAGATTTAAAAATTGTTTTTACAGGGTCATCGGTACTTGATATAAAAAAGGGAAGTTCAGATTTGAGCAGAAGGGCGGTAGTATATACGATGCAAGGTTTGTCTTTCAGAGAGTATCGAGAGTTGTTTCATCAAATACTTCTGCCAAAGTTCTGTTTGCAGGATATATTAAATCATCAGGTAATGTTGCCTCAATTGTCACATCCATTACCGTTATTTAAAAAATATATACAAAACGGATATTATCCTTTCGCATTAGAGAATGACTTTGAAATAAAACTGCAACAAGTTGTAAACCAAACGTTGGAAAATGATATTCCAAGTTTTGCCGGAATGCATGTAGCCACTGGTAGAAAGTTAATAAAATTAATGGGGATTATTGCCCAAAGTGTTCCGTTTAAACCTAACATGACCAAGATTGCCGAAATACTTCAAATAAGCCGAAACAATGTAGCTGATTACCTTTTGTATATGGAAGATGCAGGTATGATTGCTCAATTAAGGCATCAAACTGAAGGCATCAGGCAGTTGGGCAAAGTTGATAAAGTGTATTTAGACAATACCAATTTAATTAATGTTTTAGCCAAAGAAAATAAAAACACCGGCAACATCAGAGAAACCTTCTTTATCAATCAGGTAAGAGTAAAGCATACGGTTACTTCATCTGTCATCGGAGACTTTAGAATAGATGATATTGATTTTGAAATAGGTGGAAAACAAAAAGGACGAAAACAGATCAATCAAGCTACCAAAGGCTATGTAGTGAAAGATGATATTGAGACAAGCTATCAAAATGCCATACCCCTGTGGCATTTTGGACTCATGTATTAATAATCACTACAATAAATACAATCCGCCCGCATCTGACGACTCAGGCGGACGCAGTTACGATAACTACGATAGTCACGAAAACTTCGAGAACCCCCTTTTATCCGTGAACTTAAACGAACAACCTACAACCTACAACTTACAACCTCTTTTGATCATCATCGACTCCCTCTTCACCGGCGGAGCCGAATACAGTACCATGCTGTGGATGGAGTGGCTGCTGGCAAAAGGGTATGATGTGAGAATGGTTTTACTAAAGCCAAAGAATCCGTCCTACAAAATTTCTGATTTTAAGATCGATCCTTCGCGAGTTACGATGTTGCAGTCAAACGGAGTATTGGCTCGTTACAAAGCACTCAAAAAAATTATACAAGATTTTAAGCCCACCGTTGTTCATTCAGTATTGAATGCATCCAATTTCACTACCCGTGCAATTCGCATCTTACATGGTGGATTTAAACATGTGGAAAGTCTGGTCAACCAACCGTATTCGCAGGAACGCCTCAGCGATCAATCCCTGAATACATTTAAGATCCTTTTATTGCAGATCTATGATATCCTTACGCAAAAAAAGGGCGTGCAACATTTTCATGCTAATAGTCAGGCCGTAGCAGATCATTACAAACAAGCGGTAAAAGTTCCTGCCAACAAAATAATAGTCATTCCCAGAGGTCGTGCAGATAATACAAATATTCATCAAAAAGATACTTTACGCCGCCAATACGAAGCTGAATTAAATATACCTGCCGATCATATCTGGCTCATCAATACCGGACGCCACGAATACCAAAAAGCACATGATGTGTTCCTGGAAGCCTTATCCTTATTGCAATCGAAAGTGCCTCATACATTATTGATCGCGGGAAGAGAAGGGAAAGAGACCGTTAAGATTCATCAACTTATTGATCAATACAATTTAAAGGATCGCGTACGCTTGCTGGGTCATCGTACGGATATCCCGCAACTACTTGCGGCTTCAGATATCTTTGTTTTCCCATCACGCTACGAAGGCATGCCGGGTGCCCTCATCGAAGCCTGCGCTGCCGCACTTCCTTCCATCTGCACCGATCTGCCATGCATGAGGGAAGTGGTGGATGGAAATTCTGCAAACTTTTTACCATTGAATGATGCAAAGGCGTTATCTATTCAGTTAGATCAAATGCTGAATGATGCTTTATTACGTACACGAATGGGAGAGGAGGCGTTGAAGCAGTTTCAGGAGAAGTTTAGGTTGGAGAAGATACATGAGAGGATGTTGGCGGTTGTCTGTTAGCGGTTGTCAGTTAGCAGGTAGTTAATAAAACAAGAACGTCATGTTGAGCGTTAGCGAAACATCTCATAATTAAAAGCGTTCACTATCATGAGATCCTTCGCTTCGCTCAGGATGACGCTCCTAAAACCCACGACAACAAAGAGAACAAAGAGAACCTTGACAACTTTTTTGGTTTTGACTTTTGAATTTTGACTTAAATATGAGATCCTTCGCTGACGCTCAGGATGACGTGCTAAATTACCACGACAACAAGGATAACCAAAACAACCTTCTGGCTTAACATGCCCATCAAAATATCAATACTTCTCGACAATCTTGCAGTCCCTGCTTGGGTTGAGGAGTTATTGAAATATCTCCAATCAGATTCTCGCTATGAGATCTGCTGCATCGCCTACGATGCCGGAGTTAAACCACCATCACGCTCCGCATTCGGATATCGGTTAATGAGAAATATCGATCAGCGACTGATGAAATTGCCGGGTAATCCTTTTCAGAAAGTAAAGTTTGAGTCAGGGAATATTCCTGTCATTCCTGTACATCCGATTCGTAAAAAGTTTTCAGATTATTTTCCGGAAGATGCAATTAATGATATAAAAAAGCATCAACCGGATATTCTGCTTCGGTTTGGCTTTAGAATATTACGCGGTGAGATTTTAAAACTTGCTCCTCACGGCATCCTTTCTTTACATCATGGCGATACGGCCAAATATCGCGGTGGCCCCCCGGCATTCTGGGAAGTGGTAGAGAAGCATCCGGTTACGGGCGTTACACTACAGGTATTGACGGAAACGCTGGACGCTGGCGTGATCATTGATAAGGTTTTTGCTCGCACAGACACAACCTCATTCATCCGCAATCAGCAAAAACTCTACTGGGCCGGTCTTGAATTATTCAAAAAACAATTACGTTATCTCGCAAGTAAAGGTGCAGAGCAATATTTCCTGGACATTCGTCAGAATGCCATGAAAGAAGAGAAAGGAAAACTCTATCGTAATCCGGGTAGTTTAAAATCTATTCAGTTATTGACTACCTGGTTGAGTGCAACTTTATTAAGAAGAGTACGAGCTTCATCTGTAAAAAATCAATGGCAGATCATTTACAAAAAAGAAAAAGATATTAATCTACAACCCGATTTTTCAACTTACCAAAAACTCATTCCACCCAAAGACCGTATCTGGGCTGATCCATTTTCCATCTATAAAAATCAGACTCACTATGTTTTTCTGGAAGAAAAATTATTCAGCGAGCCCAATGCACATATTGCAGTGATACGACTTAATGATAAGGGAGAGTTGCTCGATGCTACACCCAAACAGGTTTTAAAAACGGATCATCATTTATCTTATCCTTTTGTTTTTGAAAAAAACGGAACCTACTATATGATTCCCGAATCGGGAGCACATGGTAAAGTGATCCTGTATGAGTCTGTCAATTTTCCTTTTGAATGGAAGCAGAAGAAAGTTTTGCTGGATGGAGTAAGAGCATACGACAGTACCCTGCATTTTCACGAAGACGGGAAAGCATATTTATTCTGCACTGTTCAGTCCACTCCTTATGATTCTGCTGATGTGCATTTATATATTTATTCTTCAACTGACTGGCTAAATGAACCATTTGTGCCACACGCATTGAACCCGGTAGTTCAAGATGTAACTGCCGCCCGTCCTGCAGGAAAGATTTTTCACAAAGACGGCAAATGGATCCGTCCGGTCCAGCAGTGTGCTCCTGTTTATGGGCATGCGATAAGGTTTTATGAGATTGAGGAATTGAGTACGACAACTTACAAGCAACGGCTACTGAGTGCAATTGAGCCGCCGAAGGGTGTTAATGCTACGCATACGTTTAATTGGGATAGTGGATTGGCTTTAGGTGATATTCAAGTTGTTTGTTATTAGTTGTTAGTTATTGGTTAAAATAGACCATAAGTAACCAATAACAAGCAACTACCAACCAATAACAAATAGATTAAAATTAAAAGACATTTTGAATATTATTCAACTCATCCAAAAAAAACAACTCCGCGGAGCGGAAACCTTTGCTCTGCAATTAAGCAGAGAGTTCGTGAAACGCGGGCATAAGGTGAAGATTGTTGTACTTCAGGATGGGGAAGCGGAACTTGATTTCCCGGATGTGGATGTATTACACATTAATGCCAAGAGTTTATTTGATATAAA
>CAZZJD010000171.1:0-4564 GCA_964654305.1 uncultured Chitinophagaceae bacterium | reverse complement strand
GCCAATCTAGAACAAATTAAAGAAGCAAACGACCTTGGTATTTTAGATGGAGTTACTACGAACCCCTCTCTGATGGCTAAAGAAGGCATTAAAGGAGAAGCTGCCATAATGCAACATTATAAAACGATTTGTGAACTTGTAGATGGAGATATTAGTGCAGAAGTAATCAGTACAGATTTTGCAGGAATGATAGAAGAAGGAAAAAAACTTGCTGCTATTCATCCAAATATTGTGGTTAAAGTTCCTATGATTAAAGAAGGCGTAAAAGCTTTAAAATGGTTTACAGATCATAATATCAAAACAAATTGTACACTTGTTTTCAGTGCAGGCCAAGCCATTCTGGCTGCGAAAGCGGGCGCCACCTATGTATCACCATTCATCGGAAGAATTGATGACAGCGGTTGGGATGGCGTTCAGCTAATTGCACAAATCGCAAATATTTATTCCATACAGGGCTTTGAAACCGAGATTCTCTCTGCATCAATCCGAAATCCAAATCATATTATCCAATCTGCGGAAGCGGGCGCACATGTATGTACCTGTCCACTTGATTCAATTCTGGGCTTATTAAAACACCCTTTAACAGATATTGGGTTAGCCAAATTCCTGGAAGATGCCAAAAAGTTCCAGTAATCAAAAATAATTTATTTGAATCGCTATCATTCCAACCATTAGCGCAAAATGTAATTACAAAAGACGATCTGCGATCATTACTTTTGTTACATGATGACGAATGAACAAATCGCCGATCATTTTTCGGTATTGAGCAAATTGATGGATATACATGGACAGAATGAATTCAAATCCAAGTCCTATTCAGCGGCTGCCTATTCGATTGAAAAATTACCTATTCAACTCAGCGAAGTTTCTCCTGAAAAATATGCAACCTATAAAGGTATCGGCAATAGTGCAGCCGAAAAGATCAATGAATTATTTCAATATGGCGAGATCAAATTATTAAAGCAATTACTGGAAGCCACTCCGCAGGGAGTAATGGAAATGTTGTCTATTAAAGGACTAGGTCCTAAAAAGATCGCGGTAATCTGGAAAGAAATGGGTATTGAAAGCTTAGGCGAACTGCTTTATGCCTGTGAAGAAAACAGGCTATCGGCAATGAAAGGTTTCGGAGATAAGACACAACAAAGCATCAAGGATAATATCGAGTTTTATTTTAAACACCGTAATCAGTTTTTATACGCCGATGTAGAAGATTATGCAATATCCATTGATACTAAGTTAAAAGAGTTGTTATCCGATCATCAATTAGAACTTACAGGTTCTTTCAGGAGACAGATGGACATTATTGAACGACTCGAATGGGTGACTACAGCAACTAAAGAAACCCTCATCAACATTTTGGGAGGGCTTAATTTTGAAATATCAGATCAAAATGAAGATCATGTTTCTTTCAAGGCTGAAGAAGGAGTTGAGCTTTATTTTCATCTGGCAACATCGGATAATTTTGGCAGTATACTTTTTAAAACTTCCTGCAGCGATTCGTTTCTTGAATCCTGGGGAAATGTTGCTGCAGTATCTGACGAAACACTCCTTTTTACCGAGAAAAACATTGCATACATCCCTCCTTTTTTCAGGGAAAATTTATCAGATGCTCCCCTGCCTGAATTCATTCAGACTTCATCGATCAAAGGCATCATTCACAGTCATAGCAACTGGAGCGACGGTGGCAATACGCTTGAGGAGATGGCGGAGGAGTGCATTAAAAAAGGGTTTGAATATTTAGTGATTAGTGATCACAGTAAGGCTGCATATTATGCCAATGGATTAAATGAAGACCGAATCAAGGCGCAGCATGAGTTGATTGATGAGTTAAATCAACGATGGACGAATTTTAAAATTTTTAAGAGCATTGAATGCGACATATTGGGCGAAGGACAGCTGGACTATGATGAAAAAACGCTGGAAAGTTTTGACCTTGTGATCGCATCGGTGCACAGCAATCTGAAGATGAGTGAAGAGAAGGCGATGATGCGTTTGATAAATGCCATTAAAAATCCTTTTACTACGATACTTGGGCATATGACCGGTCGATTATTATTAAGTAGGAAAGGATATCCGATTGATCATGAAGCGATCATCAGAGCCTGCGCGGAAAATGATGTCGTTATCGAACTGAATGCTCATCCGCGCAGGCTCGATATCGACTGGCGATGGATCCCAACCGCAATCAAACATAATGTGCTCATTTCTATCAACCCCGATGCCCATGTGCTTAGCGGATTCGATGATATCAAGTATGGCGTACTGGTGGCACAAAAAGCCGGTCTCACTGCCCAACAAAATCTGAGTAGTTCTTCAAGAACACAGCTGGAAGAATATCTGAAAAAATCATAGCCAGGGGTTTAAACCCCTGGCTATGGACATTACATTTAAAATCTAGGAACCTTCTTCACCCTCTCCCATACCTCATCCATCTCCGACAGTGACATGCCTTTCAGATCTTTCCCTTCTTTCATCACTTCTGCTTCCATTAGCTTAAACCGATGTATGAATTTCTGATTCGTTCTTTCCAATGCCATATCAGCATCTACTCCTATAAAACGCGCATAATTGATAATAGAAAATAATACATCTCCCAACTCCTCCTCCATCTCCAGCTTACTGTCACGGTTAACCGCTTCTTGCATCTCACTCAATTCTTCTTCGATCTTTTCATAGACTTGTTCCTTATGATCCCATTCAAATCCTACCTGCTTGGCTTTTTCCTGAATACGTATTGCTTTTACAAGAGATGGTAAGCCAGATGGCACTCCGGATAACACAGACCTATTGCCTTCTTTCAATTTGATCTTTTCCCAGTTGCGTTTCACTTCTTCCTCATCCAGCACCTTTACATCACCATACACATGCGGATGGCGGACAATAAGCTTATTACTAATGTGTGCAATTACATCTTCCAATGTAAACCGTTGCTGTTCTTTCCCAATACGAGTATAAAAAAGAATATGCAATAACAGATCTCCCAACTCTTCCTTGATATGCTGCCAGTCTTTCTGTAAAATGGCTTCTCCCAACTCATAGGTCTCTTCGATCGTCATAGGACGAAGCGATTCAATCGTTTGCTTTTTATCCCAAGGACATTTTTCACGGAGTTCATCCATGATCCCAACCAAACGAAGAAAAGAATCAGATAATTTGTCTTTTTGCATCGGAAAAAAATTGTAGTGGAATAAAGGTTGCAAGCGGGTGAAAAATCGCTGAAGAAAACACACACAACGACAAACAAATATCGAGAAACGAAAAGTGCCCCGGAACGGAGTTGAACCGTTACGACCGTTGCGGGTCACAGGATTTTAAGTCCTGCGTGTCTACCAATTCCACCACCGGGGCAACAAATGAACAAATAGCAGAATTGAACTGCTAAAAAAAATCCCGCCTTTGCGGGATTTTGAGCGGAAGACCGGGCTCGAACCGGCCACCCCGACCTTGGCAAGGTCGTGCTCTACCAAATGAGCTACTTCCGCATGTAAAAGAACGATTGGACGGCAAAAATAAAGAAGCACGATTAAATCACAAAAAAGAAAGCCTATTTTTCTATAATAAACCAGATTCTTTCGGCTCTAGTATCAATCACTCTGATTTACGATTGTTAATCGATACAAACTATCCTTCAACAAAGGAATATTCTGCCCAAATACCTGATTCAACAAAACCCTACCTTGATTTACATTAGATATCCCCTGATACCAACCCCTATAATTTCTTAGAGGTGTATATACTATGCTTAAATTATCCAAAGATCTTCCTTTATAACGTTGGCCGGCGGGCCCATGATCGCTCATGATCATAATAACCACTTTACCCTTATGCTTTTTGATGATATCTTTTGACCAATCAATCATGAGTTGATTCATTTTTTGCACAGACCATATATATGCTTTTTTATTAAAATCTTTCTGATCTTTCATTTGAGATGACATCGTCAAATTCCCACCGACACTATCAAACAAAAAGGGTTTATGAGGCGCTATAAAATGAATAAAATTAAATGATGGCCGACCTGAATCTGTTATCGTTTTTCTAGTTTCATGTAACACATCCATTATATGCTTGTAATTATGTAATCTCTCATAATTAGCGAACAAGCCGAAATGATTTTTATCTGCAAAGGAGACAAAATGTTTATACAATCGGATATGCATACATCTTGCAGTAAAAGCCCTAACACCTCCGCCCCATAAACTATTTGAAAAATAAGCCGGTGCTTTTTTAAAATCAAAAAAAGAATAATTACGAATATCATAACCCCAATGAGAAAATATTTCCACAAGCCCGTTATCCCTTAAGGCGGATAATGCATATTTATACCCATAAGCATAATTTTGATGCAAAGCGGCAGTTGGCAAATAATCCATGTTCAACATGGAGGCAATAGAATACACGGTTAAAGGATAATTTGCTTTCGTTTTTGCAATATCTCCAAATCCGATTGACTTCATCTGATCTTTAAATCGCGTATTATTAAATTCATAATCGGACAATAACACAGAATCTCCGGCATATTCATCCAGTATTACCCAATAAACCGGTATGGTATTTTCAGGGG
>CAZZJD010000170.1:0-4573 GCA_964654305.1 uncultured Chitinophagaceae bacterium | reverse complement strand
TCGGGTATGCCTAGATTTTTCTTTGGTTACTTTCTTTGTAGCGATGACAAAGAAAGTAACATAAAAATTTTAAGGGAAAGAAGCCCATTTGAGAAATAAAATCAACCTAAAAAGTTGAATAAAATTATTTTTATCCGTACAGCAATGAGTTAAAACTTGAAATTAATTCAGTCATTTGGTTAAAAACGGATCAATTCATTTATAGATATTCTTCCTTCATATATAGCTTTGCCTACAATCGCTCCTGCGCAACCAATATCTCTCAGCATTTCCAGGTCTTTTAAAGAACTAACGCCACCGCTGGCAATGAAATAGAGATCTTTATTATTCTCTAGTATCTTTTTATATAGATCTATCGATGGTCCCTCGAGTTTGCCGTCTTTGCTGATATCGGTACAAAATATTTGTTGTATGCCATGATTCAGATAGTCGGCTATAAAATCATATATGTTAATATTGCTGGTTTCTAGCCATCCTCCTACAGCGATCATCTCCCCTTTTACATCTGCACCTAAAAGAAATTTTTCTGCCCCAAAAATCTCCATCCATCTTAATAAAGCAGGTTTATCTTTTACAGCAATACTTCCTACGGTCGCCAATATGGCACCAGAATTCAACACTACGCTAACATCCTCTTCCTTTTTAATCCCTCCGCCAAAATCTATTTCAAGAGATGTTTTTGATGCGATCTGTTCAAGCACTTTCCAATTGATGACCTTACCTGCTTTAGCACCATCAAGATCAACCAGATGCAGTCTTCTGATGCCGGCATCTTGAAATTCTAATGCTACTTCCAGCGGATTTTCATTGTAGATTTTTTTCTGGGAATAATCACCCTCAGTAAGTCGAACACATTTCCCATCAATAATATCAATGGCAGGTATAATCTGCATATTATAAGCTTAGAAAGTTTTGTAAAATTCGCATACCTATATCCGCACTTTTTTCGGTGTGAAACTGCATACCATAAAAATTATCTTTTCGAACCGCACCGCAATAGTTGATTCCGTAATCAGAACTTGCAATACAATAAGGATTCATTTCGGCATAATAACTATGTACATAATATACATAGCTATGTTCTTTTATGTTTTTAAAAAGATCTGATCTCAAATTATAAATATCATTCCAACCTATCTGAGGCACTTTCAGTGGCTGACCATTCAAATCTATCCCGGATGAGAACTTTTTAACTTTATAAGGAATGATTCCTAAACAAGGTGTATCTCCTTCTTCTGAATGATCAAAAAGTAATTGCATACCCACGCAAATACCCAGTACAGGTTGCTTGAGATCTTTAATCAGCTGATCTAATTGAACTGATTTCAGACTTTCCATCGCACTGGCGGCAGCACCAACTCCGGGAAATATAACCTTATCTGCATTTTGTAGTTCATCCGGATTGTCAGTAACGCTTGCTGAAACACCCAGATTATCCAATGCATTCAAAACGGATTGGATGTTTCCGGCATTATATTTTATAATTGCGAGGTTCATGATGAGGCGCAAAGTTAGTATAATAGCCCCGGCTTTAAAGCCGGGGTCATTGGGTTATTTTTTTTATAAATGATCGCGTCGTATCATTGATGGAACCTCCTTGATTCAATGCCTCGATATATGCGGTGCCGATGATGGCTCCATTGGCGTATTCACATGCCCGATCAAAACTTGCTTTGTCTTTGATACCAAAACCTACCAGAATGGGATTATTCAGTTTCAGATTTTGTAATTTTTCCAAATATGTTGTTACAGCATCGGTATTTTGATCGGAACCAGTTGTAGCCGATGAAGAAACTGCGTAAATAAATCCGCTACTTAATTGATCCAGTTGTTTGATTCTTTCTTCAGAGGTTTCGGGAGTAATTAAAAAAATAAAATGCAATCCATTTTGCAGTAATATCGGTTTATAAAAACTTTCATATTCAAATTGTGGCAGATCCGGAATGATCAAACCATCTATTCCGCAAGCAGAAGCATCAGCACAAAATTTTTCAAAACCATATTGTAATACGGGGTTCATATATCCCATTAATACGACTGGCACGTTGATTTCACTCCTAAAATCTTTTAAATCTTGAAATAATTTTTTTATGGTCATCCCGTTGGCGATAGCTATTGAACTACTCTCCTGAATCACTGGTCCATCAGCCAGCGGATCGCTATAAGGCATACCGAGTTCAATCAGATCTGCTCCATTAGATTGTAAGGCACGCATTACAGACATCGTACTGTCCGCATTAGGAAATCCGGCCGTACAGTACATATTCAGAACCCTTTGTTTTTGGGATTTAAATAATTGATCTATTCTGTTCGACATATCAGGTAGTTACTTATTAAATTAAATGTGTTGCATGTAAGTAGCCAGATCTTTGTCTCCTCTTCCGCTTAAACATATGACAATCTGATCGGAAAAATTCCATTTTAATTTTGATAAGATGGCAAAGGCATGTGCTGTTTCCAGAGCTGGGATGATTCCTTCCGTTTTGCTTAATTCCATCGCTGCATCGAGTGCTTCCTGATCCGTTGCATGCATGTACTTTGCTCTTTGAGAAGTGTACAGATGCGCATGCAACGGCCCGATCCCGGGATAATCCAGTCCCGCCGATATACTATGAGGTTCTACCACTTGCCCATCTTCCGTCTGCATCAACAAACTCTTACTGCCATGTAAAATACCAGGCGTCCCCAATGCAGTGGTTGCGGCAGTCTTACCTGTATTCACCCCTTCTCCCGCAGCTTCAACGGCAATCAGCGCTACCGTTTCTTCATCCATAAAATGATAAAAGGCTCCCGCTGCATTACTGCCTCCACCTACACAAGCAATCACATGCGTAGGATTTTCTGTTCCTATCGCATTTTTCAACTGCCATTTAATCTCCTCACTGATTACACTCTGAAACCGTGCAACCATATCCGGATATGGATGCGGACCCACTACACTACCAATAATATAATGTGTGTCATCCGGATGATTAATCCAGTCTCTAATCGCTTCATTGGTAGCATCTTTCAAGGTCTTACTGCCACTCGTTGCAGGAACTACCTTCGCACCCATCATACGCATCCTGGCTACATTGGGCGCTTGCCTTTGCATATCCTTCTCGCCCATATATACAACACACTCTAGCCCCTTCAATGCACAAACTGTGGCAGTAGCCACACCATGCTGACCGGCACCAGTCTCTGCAATAATGCGCTTTTTCCCCAAACGTGAAGCCATGATAATTTGTCCAACAGTATTATTCACTTTATGTGCACCGGTATGACAGAGATCTTCTCTTTTAAGCCAGATATTTGTGTCGTACTTCTTGCTTAACCTTTCAGCTTTAAATAAAGGAGTGGGTCTTCCTACAAAATCACGAAGCAAAGCTTTAAATTCATTCTGAAAGCTTTCTTCTTTCATGAATTGAAGATAATGGCTTCTTAACTCTTCCACATTCCGATACAGCATTTCAGGAATATAAGCCCCTCCGAATAAACCGTAATAGCCGTTGGCGTCGGGATGGAATGATGAATGGTGTATGATTAAACTATTCATGTTTAATTAATTATTTTTTTAATGTGAATGTTTTCTTTGTTCTCGTTGTTGTAATTGTTGTCATTGTACACTTTGATTATATGAATTTATATGACATATACCAAAAAAGACAACAACGACAACTTTGACAACCACGATAACAGTGTTTTATTCATTCAATTCCTTACTAAACCTCCTTACCTTATCCATATCCTTAACCCCCGGTGTTATCTCAAACCTACTATTTATATCAAGTGCAAATAAATCTTTTGCTACCGGATCCTGCATAAATTGTTGAATAGAATTCGCATCATCAGGCTCTATCCCTCCACTCAAAAAAAAAGGTTTTCTGATATCCAAGCCACTCAAAGTTGACCAGTCAAACTTTTTTCCCGTTCCTCCATAACCTGCTCCCATAGTATCAAACAAAAACATATCACAGCAATCATTAAAATCCTTGGTCTTCCAAGGAATATTATCATCTGCCCCTAAACGAAATGCTTTGATGGTTTGAATATAAGAGGATACCTGTTCGCAAAAACGCGGCGTTTCATCTCCATGTAATTGTACCAGATCCAAACCAAAATGATCTACATGCGTCATAATCTCTTCATAACTGGCATTTACAAAAACGCCTACTTTGTAAACTTTGAGTTTCGCTTTCTTAACTTCTTCGCCATTTAGTGTCTTTAAAATAAAACGGGGAGATTTAGGATAGAAGATCATACCTGCAAATGCAATTCCGATCTCATCCAGCATTTTCAACTGATCCAGCTGTGTCATTCCGCACACTTTAATGCGCATGGGATGTGAATGATTTTTTAATATAGTATTTTTTTCTGTCATTACAATTGCGACACAAAAGACTCAAATGCTTTTCCTGGATTTTCCTGTTTCATGAATTGTTCACCAATCAGAAATCCTTTAAATCCATTCGATTTAAAAAACTTTACTTCTTCGGCAGAATGGATGCCGCTTTCTGCGATCAGACATTTTGAGGGATCGATTTTTTTAGCCATACGAATACTTTGTTCAATATCCACTTCAAATGTTTTG
>CAZZJD010000169.1:0-4583 GCA_964654305.1 uncultured Chitinophagaceae bacterium | reverse complement strand
AACTGATTTGGTTCAGTTTCTAATTATTTAAATGAACTTAAGTATGAGAAAAATTATTTCTTTGTTTAGTGCGTTGCTGATGTTTGCAAACTTTTCTTGGGCGCAAACCAAAACAGTAACCGGTAAGGTCACAGATGAAAGCAAACTGCCTGTTGTGGGTGCCTCCGTAACATTTAAGGGAGGCAAATCAGGTGTTACTACCGGTCAAGATGGATCTTTTTCAATTAAATTACCAACTAATGTAAAACAGATTATTATTTCCTCTGTAGGTTATGAGAAAATAACGCTTGATGTTTCCAGTGCTACCAATGTTAGTGTTTCTTTAAAGACCGCTGCTGCTGAATTATCAGATGTGGTTGTAACTGGATATGGCAGAATCAAAAAATCACAATACGTGGGTTCTGCTTCTAAAATTGATAAAAAGGCGATTGAATTAGTGCCTGTAGCATCTTTTGATCAAATTCTTCAAGGACGTGCTCCAGGTCTTCGTGTCTCTGCTGGTTCCGGACAACCGGGTGCCGCTGCAAACGTTCAAATACGTGGACCAAAATCAATCTCTGGAGGTTCTACTCCTCTTTATGTGATTGATGGAGTTCCTGTAGAAGCTTCCGTATTTCAGGGTTTAAACCCCAATGATTTTGAATCGGTTGATATCTTGAAAGATGCGAGTTCAGCAGCTTTGTATGGTAGTAGGGGTGCATCAGGGGTTATTGTTGTTACAACCAAAAGAGGTCAAAAAGGTACAACGCGTTTAAGTTATCGCCCTCAGTATGGTATTACTGAGTCCGGTAATCAACCATTTGATATGATGAATTCAAGTGAACTTTTATCATTTCAAGAAAAATTGGGTCTACTAACACCCGACATCAGTTTACCAGGTTGGGACTTATCCAGAAAAAATCCTGCCAATGCCGGAGAAAGTGAGGCAACATTGGCTATTTATGATCGAGTATTAGACAGCTTAAGAGGTATCAATACAAATTGGGCAGATGTTTTTCAAAGAAGGGGCTCTTTTCAGGGGCATGATCTCAGTATTAGTGGGGGTACAGAAAGAACGCGCTTCTTTATCTCAGGTTCTTATTATAATGAGCAAGGGATTGGCCTAAGATCAGATATTACCCGTTACACCTTAAGATCGAATATTGATCATTCTACGGATAAGTTTACGCTTCAGTTTAACAACACTGTCGGGTACTCAACAAGAAATTTTATTGAATCAGAAAACGGAGTAGCCTTAGCAAATCCCTTTGCTGCAGCTTATCTTGCCTTACCCTATCACTCTTTATTTCTTCCGGATGGTAGTGTAAATAACGGGAGAGATCCTTTTTTTGGACCCAAAACCGGTGGTAATGCATATCAAAGAATTTTAGATGTTGCACGTTACAATAATCAGTTGAAAGCCACAACTTCATTAAGCATGAATTATGATTTAACTGATAACTTTTTTGTGGGTGGTAATGCAGGGTTTGACTTCAGAGAAACACAAAATACGGTATTTCAAAAACCGGGATCTTTCACATCTATAGGAGGGAATGGTCAGGATCCTGCAGCTTTCCCTCGTAATACCGGAGTTTATTCAGATGGATTTAACCGATTCTTTCAGGCAAGTATGAGGGGTTATGTAGGATATAAAGGTTTTTTGGATAAGAAAAAACTTCATAATATCTCTTTAACTGCAAATGCGGAAAAGATTTTCAGAAATAATAAAGTTTTTTCGTTGGTGGGTTACGGGCTGAATGAAAAACTCCCAAATACTCCTGCGGCAATTACGCCCGGTACTGTAGATAATCAGCTTATTCCTTCTGTGAGTGGGGGTAAAACCGAAAGAGCCTATCTTTCTTATTTTGGCTTGTTAAAATATCAGTTTAGCGATAGATATGTTCTAGATTTCAGTGTGAGAAGAGATGGTGTTTCCATTCTTCCTAAAGCAAACCGTTTCCAAAATTTCTATGCAGCCGGATTGTTGTGGAACACGCTTAATGAATCCTTTGCTAAAAACTGGACTAGATTCAGTACATTAAGGGTGCGTTTAAGCTACGGTAGCTCTGCCAATGCAGAAAACTTTCCATTTGGAGATTTTGGTTATTTGCCATTATATCAAACCGGATCTTATGCGGGTATCCAAACGCTTGTGCCAAATCCAAGTGCACCCGGAAATTCAGCAGGAACCTGGGAGTATACGGATAAGGCCAACTTGGGTATTGAATTTGGCTTATGGAATGACCGACTTTACGGAGAGTTAAGTTTGTATGATGAAATAACTCGTAACCTGTTTATCCAGCAAGGTCTTCCAATAGAAAATGGAAGCACTTTCTTTTCTGCTGATGTGAACGCCGGCAAACTAAGAAACAGAGGTATTGAGATTAATCTTTCTTATGATCTGATCAGAAATAAAAATATTACCTGGACATTTTCCGGTAACTTCAGTTATAATCAAAATGAAATACTCAGCTTAGGTCAGGTAAATGAAATCCCAGATCCGGATGCCGGCACGATCGCAAAGGTGGGGTATTCTCTCGGGACGCACTATTTAAATACATGGGCAGGGGTAGATGCTGCTACGGGAGCACCGCTATATTATACAAAAGACGGCAAGTTGACATCCGAATTTAATTCATCTGATTTGACCTATAATTTTGGAACTTCTATAGCACCTATATCAGGAGGTTTTAATACCACATTGAAGTTTTACAGTTTTGATATCTCTGCATTTTTTAATTTCCAATCCGGATTCGCCAGATTTAACAATCAGGATTTTTTCCAGTTAAATCATGCCTTTGCGCTGCAAGGATTTAATCTAAGAAGAGAAATGCTGGATATGTGGACTACTCCGGGCCAAGTTACTAACTATCAAAGTCCTTTATATCAAAGACAATTTTCAAGTAAAGATGTGCAGGATGCTTCATATTTAAGATTCAGAAACCTTCAGGTGGGATATACACTACCAATGTCATTATTTAAAAATCAAAAGGTGATACGTGGTTGCAGGTTTTATGTACAGGCACAAAACATATTTACTTTTACAAACTGGAAAGGTTTTGATCCGGAAGATGATAATGGTATTGCTCAATATGAATACCCTCTTCCAAGGACATATACAGTAGGTTTGAATTTTGATTTTTAATTTATAAATGCATTAAAATAAATAATTATGAATCGGTTAAGATTAGTTTTCGCTTTTTTAATGTTAGTTGCTTTAAATTCATGCGAAAAAGACCTTGATATCCTTCCAACAGATACCATCAACGAGGAAAATGCGTTTTTAAATGTAGTGGATCTTGAACAAGGGCTTTACGGTGTTTACGGCAGTATACCTGGAGATAATGATATGTACGTAAATGCTTTGGTTTCCGATGAGGTTAAATTATCAAATGAAAACAGAGGACAGGGTCAATTTGAATTCAAATGGCAATATGTGGCCGCTGATGGAGGTTCTGCATCTGATGTTTGGGACAGTTACTATTATACAATCGGTTTAGCCAATAAAATCTTAGCTGCTGCACAAAAAATCAGTGCCTCCAGCCCAGCTGATCAGGCAGCTAGAGATGCGATTGTTGGAGAGTTGCTTGCAATCCGCGCGTTTGCGCATTTTCAAATTTTGCAATGTTTTTCCGGCAAATATGATCCCAATAAATCACTAGGCATCCCTTATACTACAACAAGTGATATTACCGCTAAACCTTCGCGTATTTCTGTTGCTGCAGTTGTAAGTGCCATTGAAGCTGATCTTGAAAAAGCAGCCAACTCATCTATTCCCAATGCTCCCGTTTCAGTTGGGACAGCAGGATTTATCAGATTATCAAAAGCAACGGTTGCAGGTATCAGAGCCCGCGTTGCCTTATATAAGGCTTCAGGTTTGGATGATCCCACAGAATGGAATAAAGCGATTATTTATGCGCAGGAATGTATTACAAAAAGTGGTAGATCTTTATCCTCTGGTAATGCATATTCCAGTATTTGGACGGATGCAGACCCTGCTACTAGTGAGGTTTTATTTAAGTTGAGAAGAACCACACCAAGAGTAGGTACTCTTTGGCAAGATAATAATGGGGATGTGTTTTTTGAGCCTTCTGATAAATTAAAATTGCTTTTCAACAGAACAACAGACAGAAGATTCCCGTTATTTGTTACTGCAAATCCTACGGCTGCAGATACGTGTCTGGTTAATAAGTTCTTTACCAGTTCCAGAGGTGCAAAAATCGTAGATGTTAAAATGATGAGAATTTCTGAGATGTATCTTATACTGGCTGAGGCGAATGCCGGACTTGATAATTTAACCAATGCGGCTAAATTTTATAATGATCTAAGAACGGTCAGAATAAACGGCTATGTAAATGAAACATTCTTAACAAAATCAGAAGCTATAAATAAAATTTATGATGAGCGCGCCAGAGAACTTTGTTTTGAGGGTTTTCGTTATTTTGATCATGTCAGAAGAGGATTGAGTATTGATAGAAGAAATTCAGATGTTCAGAGTTCAAACTGGAGAAATTTGCCATCCAATGATTTCAGGATGCTTTTCCCTATTCCTCAAACATCAACCAATGCAAATCCTAATATGATTCAAAACCCTGGATATTAAT
>CAZZJD010000168.1:0-4596 GCA_964654305.1 uncultured Chitinophagaceae bacterium | reverse complement strand
GGATACAATACAAGCCTATTGAAAGATGAGGTGGTTCTTAAGGATGGATCTGTGGTAAACAGGGATGATTTAAGAGCAGATATCGATGTTTTTTAAGAGGCAGGTTGGGAGTTTTCATAGTATTATATCTTAAAAATTAAAATTGTGCCTATATTTAAGGCAAGAATTATTTTTATAATAAACACAAACCAAAACATCCAACAAGAATACGGTCTATGAAGTATGCTATCCGTGGATTTTTAGTGAATACCTCCGGCGAAGGCAATATTAAAATTGCTTTTAAAGGCTGTATTTCTTATAAAAAGAACGCAGCTTCTTTAAAGTTTGTTTTTCCATGGAATGTAACCTGGCTATCTGATTTAAAATCATCCGACTTCCCCATTATTTTTAAAGGACTTAAAGGGAAAGAAATCTTTCATGAATCTGCTTTAGATAACCACACCTTGTTCTTGAGTAAGGATAATCAATTCGAAACCATTCCTGAGGTGAATAGAATTGACTTAAATGAGGTTGCCATTCAGGAAAATCTCCATTCAATTAGTGCTTCCATTCATATTCCAACCTATTCAGCAGATCAAGAGCAACTGCAAAAAATCATTGACAATACGAATATCCCTTATACCCGTAAGGACTTAAGTCATCTGACGGCTTTCTCAATTCCCGAAACAATATATAATCAATCATTATAATTCCCTTTATTATGACAAATACTAAAAACCAAGACTACAAACCCGGCAAAATAGAAAAATTTCTATGGTGGTGTTCCGGTGGAGATGAAGATCTGTTAACAAACTATTGTCCTCCCAGTGACCGAGCCAAATATTTTGGAATGGGCGGGGTGGTACTGGCTACCGGTATCCTGGCCGGTATCTCCAGCGGCTATGGGTTTTATACCATTTTTGGCCCTAAAGGAGATGCGGTAGATACGGTTGCTGAAAAAACGATGGGTATTGTTGGAGGTAATCAACTTGCCATATTTTTTGCGATGCTTTTTGGCATCCTATGGGGTTTGATGATATTTAATCTGGATAGATTTATAGTATCTGCCGGTGGTAAAGGGGATTTAAAAGAGGGATTTTCTTTTTGGGGCAAGAATAGTGATTTGTCTCAATCTTGGCCTCGTTTTCTGATGGCTATTATATTGGGTATTGTAATATCCAAACCTTTAGAGGTTAGAATTATGCAGACTGAAATCAATGCGGAGCTCAGTGCAAAGCAGGAGAAGTATGAATTTACGCTCAATAAGCAATCTGATTCTTTGATTGATGCCAAGATTGCAGTTATAAAAGCAAGATTAACTCCTGTAGAAAAGCAAGTAAATGATAATCAGAAATATGTAGAGCAGCGCAGACTTGAGATTAAAGAGCAAAGAAAACAGCTTGAATTGGAAGCTGAGGGGAAAACAGGTTCAGGTACAGCAGGAAGAGGTCCGGCCTGGAGAGATAAGAAAGAGAATCTTGATAAAATGGAAGTAGAACTTAACCAGTTAGCTCAAAAATATGCTGCCGACGAGCAGAATCTCAAACAAAGAATACAAGGCTATGAGAAAGAAATAGCTACGCTGGATCTCGAAAGAGCCGACCGGCAGAAAAAGAATAAAGAAAGAGCGCATCAGCTGGATGGATTGATCGAGCGTATTAAGATTTCGCACGACATTGGCGGGTGGATACCCATGTTTCTTATGTTTATGTTTATCATTATTGAAATAACGCCATTGTTATTTAAGATGATGATGACTAAAAC
The DNA here is from genome assembly GCA_964654305.1 of uncultured Chitinophagaceae bacterium. Lineage (GTDB taxonomy): Bacteria > Bacteroidota > Bacteroidia > Chitinophagales > Chitinophagaceae > Lacibacter. Next base: position 2,853 of record CAZZJD010000168.1, on the reverse strand, counting down.
GCCTTATGATTATTTGTCTGAAAATAAGAACGCCATGATTCTTGCGAATAATGGCATAATATTTCATGCTGAGCCTCACAAGGATGATTCAGGTAAGGAGGTTGTTACGCCTGTTTTAATTGAGCCTGATATTGCCAAGTATAAAAAAATAAGAGAACAGGAAATTATCAAACAACAGCTCGATAATTATAATCCTGGAAGCTAAAAGCTTACTCATTATATGTTGCTGGGATATTATATAACAGGGTACTTTAATCAGGAATTAAACCTTGATACGAATTCAGATATTTCAAACAAGCTGGAACGTATTCAAAGGAATGTTTTTTTGTTCCTGATTATAAATACGGTTGCTTGCTTTTATGCTTTTTATTCTCTGTTCGGATTGATGTTAGTTGCCATTATCGCAACCACCTTATTCCAGTTTGTTTTTGTCATGATTTACATCGTACTTTTTTCAACAGTAAGAAAGGCGGAGTATTTACAAAAAGCAGAGAATAAAAAAATTCAGACGCAGGAGAAGATTGGCTTGCACATATTTCCCGTTAGAAAATTTGTGCTCGACGGAGATGCCATCAATCCGCCAAAAAAGAGAAGTTGGAAGAATATTATCATCCGCACGCTAATGCTGATTTTAATTGGATCCGGCCCTGCTTTCTTTTTTGCTATGATGATACATCATCCTTTTTCCAATGAAAAGTATGAGTTGGAAAAAGTTAATTACATCAGCCAAAAAATTGCCAGTCATAAAGCAGTCAGCGCGGAAGCTTTATCTAAAGTTAAATCAGAAACTGATTCGCTACTTCGTGTAAGAAATGAAATGGTCGCACAAATAGAACAAGCAACCCTCAATCCCGACCCCCAGGACTACTTACAGGAAGACAAACAATGGTTGACACGAAATTTACAAACATTTGACGAGCTATACGCACCCAAAATCAAGCGTAATCAAGATAGAATCATAAGTGATTCAATAGCAAGCATCAATTTTCAAACATCGTTGGCGGAACATTTTCGTGATTCAAATTTTGTTCAGATCAGAGCCGGTGTAATCTGGGGTCAATCTCCTTTGACTTTTATTCTTCTTTTATCCTTTTACTTGTTCCTTCTGCTATCACCATTTATTAGCAGATATAAATTAATGATTAAAACTCCTGAACTACTCGATGATTTACTGGAAAAGAAATATGTTGAAATCATCAATAACGATTTTAAAAAATTAAAAACCGACCTTGGAAATTCTCGTGCAGCACAGCACCTGAGAAATGAGATTAATACTCGTAAAAATGAAACAGAAGCCATTCAAAAGGTTAAGGAGTGGGGCGATTACTTAGATATGATTAGGCAATATGGAGAATATTATCAGGATCCGGCTTTTAAGGCAAAGCAAAAGCATGACCCCAGGATATTTGTAGATAAGAATAATCTGGGTAAACACCTCGGTGAAATATGAATATAGATATTCCAATATATATTGAAGGGTATTTAGACGGGCAGTATAAAGGAGACAGGGGAAAAGGAATTGTGGTAAGAAAAGAGAATTTCTTTGGAAGAGCCCGTAAATATTCTATTAATCTGTACAAGGATTTACATATCATCAAAGCTACTTCCATTGATGAGGTGCAATACAAAAATACTGTTACAAATCCCAACTGGTGGAAGATCAATCATAGTGCCGATGCAGCCATTGACTTCTTAAAACCCTTTTTTAAGGAATACACATTTCTTCGTCATAGGCCCGTTGAAATTTTTGTGGAAACTCCAAATATTCATCTGGTAGATAAGAGAAATGGGAATCAAAGAACCTATGGTAAATTAACTGGCAGAGTAGTTGCTAAACTGGTCAATCCTGTTAAGCCGGTGATTAAGCAACCAACATCAACACAGCCGATTATTCCTACTCAGCCATTAGAGAATATTATTAATAAGCCACTACCCCCCAAAGCCGGATGTTTTGATAATTATAGTAGCAGAATCAATGGTTGTTTTGGTATGAGAGATGGGGTGTCTGGCACAGGAGGGTGTTACGGTCTGAGAGGTGGCCCGTTGGGTCTGAGAGGGCTTTCCGGTGCTTATGGAAATCCAAACGGTTGTTTTCAGCCAACCACATCGCAGGGCTGCTTTCCTAATCTTGGTCTGGGTTGTTTATTGCCATTACTATTTCTTGGACTATTACTGTTTGCGCTTTTCAAATCATGTGAAAATGTGCGAACCTTGGATCCTATTGTTAATACAATTAAAAAGGACAGAGACGATTCAAGAATTCCACCACCTCTTTGGGTGAATGACAATGATACCGCACAAGCCGAGCCCGATTATGTTCCCTTAACTGAAGATACTACTTCATTGGCTATTGATACAAGCCAGATTTTAGTTGATACATTAATCAATGTAGATACCGTAAATCATGAGCAGGATTCTCTGAGAAAAAGTATAAAGAAAGGGCAGGTTTTATTTGAGGTATGGGATTGGGACAGAGCAGACAGAGATAGTGTATCGTTGTATTTGAATAACAGATTGGTGAGAGAGAATATTGTTTTGAGAAAGAAGCCATATCGGTTTATTGAAAATGGACTGCGTTACGGGGAAAACTATCTTGAAGTTAGGGCAGTTAATACGCAAAAGGGGTCAAATACAGCCGCCATACGTGGTTTTTCAGACAGGGGAAAATTATGTGATACCACATTAATACAATCAACCTCTGATATAAAACGACTAACATTAAATTATCAATGATTGTCAAGGTTTATATAAAAGGAACATTCAAAGGCAATTACAGAGCTTTACCTGCGGGTGGAAATTCCGACCTGTTAAGAACCTATCGTCATATTGATTTTAAAGATAAGTGGTTGTTTG
>CAZZJD010000167.1:0-4602 GCA_964654305.1 uncultured Chitinophagaceae bacterium | reverse complement strand
TGAAGTTTATACATATTAACATTTTGCTTTTTTCAATATTTTTTTATACCACATTACAATTACTTTACTCCCCTTATCTTTGCCGCTGTAAAAAAATCAAATATGCCATACTTATTTACTTCTGAGAGTGTTTCTGAAGGACATCCCGATAAGGTAGCTGATCAGATCTCTGATGCACTGATCGATAATTTTCTTGCTTTTGATCCGCAATCCAAAGTGGCTTGCGAAACACTGGTTACTACCGGACAGGTGGTGCTTGCCGGTGAAGTAAAATCAAAAGCATATTTAGATGTACAGACCATCGCAAGAGGTGTGATTAAAAAAATCGGATATACTAAGAGTGAGTATATGTTTGAAGCAGATTCCTGTGGTGTGCTATCTGCCATTCATGAACAGAGTGCTGATATCAATCAGGGTGTGGACAGAAAGAAAAAAGAAGAACAAGGTGCCGGCGATCAGGGGATGATGTTTGGTTATGCCACCAACGAGACAGAGCATTATATGCCGCTGGCTCTTGACCTGGCACATAACTTACTGATTGAACTCGCTGCTATCCGCAGAGAGAAGAATTCCAAAATGCCTTATCTGCGTCCGGATGCTAAGAGTCAGGTGACATTGGAATATGATGATAATAATCGTCCTGTACGTATTGATGCCATTGTAATCTCTACCCAGCACGATGATTTTGACAGCGAAGCAAAAATGTTGGCAAAGATCAAAGCCGATGTGATCAATATTCTGATTCCCAGAATTAAAGCGAAATACAAGAAATACGCTAAGTTGTTCAATAACGACATTACCTATCACATCAACCCAACGGGCAAATTTGTAATTGGTGGCCCACATGGTGATACCGGATTAACCGGAAGAAAAATCATCGTTGATACCTACGGAGGCAAAGGAGCACACGGTGGTGGTGCCTTCAGCGGAAAAGATCCTTCCAAAGTAGATCGTTCAGCTGCTTATGCTACTCGCCACATTGCTAAAAATCTGGTTGCTGCCGGACTTTGCGATGAAGTACTGGTACAAGTGTCTTATGCAATTGGTGTGGCGAAGCCTACTTCTATTAATGTTAATACTTACGGCACATCTAAAGTAGGTTTAACCGATGGACAGATTGCCAAGATTGTAGAAGGCATATTTGATATGCGTCCTTATTTCATCGAGCAAAGACTGAAACTCAGAAATCCCATCTACAGCGAAACCGCTGCCTATGGTCATATGGGTCGTGAGCCTAAAGTGGTTGAAAAGACTTTCGTATCTCCTGATGGCAAAACAAAGAAAGTAAAAGTGGAATTGTTTACCTGGGAGAAGTTGGATTATGTAGCGAAGGTGAAGAAGGCGTTCGGATTGAAATAACAACTTAAAGGTCAAAAGTCAAAACTAGAAAATCGTTGATCGTTGTTCATTATTCGTTTTTCGAAAAACGAGAAACGAAAGACGGTAAACGACAACTTTCCCATCGTGAACCGATTTCGTCCTAAACAACAGCATCGTCCTAAAAAATCTACGCTTATTGCGGGTGCACACCAAGTGATGCAGTCATTGAAGGATGGAGTGGTGTTGGATAAGATTTATATTCAGCAAAATCCGGCGGGATGGATGCAGGAGCTGAAGCAGATAGCGGATAAATACGGTGTGCCCGTTGTTAAAGTCCCCATCGAAAAAATCAACAATTTTCATATTGAAGGGCATGAAGGATGTGTTGCCCAAAAATCTCTGATTCATTATTACGATTTGCAGGATATCATCAATCAGGTAAATGATAAAGGAGAAGTTCCTTTGTTAGTTATACTGGATGGTATTACCGACATACGTAATATCGGTGCAATAGCGCGTACGGCCTGGTGTTGTGGTGTACAGGGTATTATCATTCCTGATAAAGGAGTGGGAGCATTGAATGAAGATGCCATGCTTACCAGTGCCGGTGCTTTGGAACAAATACCTGTTTGCCGCGTCAAGAGTTTGATGCAGGCGGTGGATACATTAAGACTAAATGGAATTAAAGTTTTTGCGGCTGAAATGACAGCCGGTAAATCTTTGTTTGATTGTACGCTGAATGAACCATCTGCCATTGTGCTTGGGGGAGAAGAAAATGGAATATACCCAGCGCTCATGAAGATATGCGATGAGAAATTCAGCATACCTATGCATCATCAGTTTGAATCGCTGAATGTGTCGGTTGCTGGTGGTATGATTCTTTATGAGGCAATGAGGCAGCGGAGGAAGGAATAAGTCAAAACTCAAAAGCAAAAGTTAAAATCGTTTTTCGTTTCTCGATTTTCGTCTTTCGATCAACGATCAACGAGCAACGAACAACGAATATCGAAAATATGCTTGCCCCATTACAATTAATTGAATGCCCTCGTGATGCGATGCAGGGTTGGAAGGAATGGATTCCGACTGAGAAGAAAATTGCCTATATCAATGCTTTGCTAAAGGTGGGATTTCATACGATTGATTTTGGAAGTTTTGTTTCTCCAAAAGCGATTCCGCAAATGGCCGATACAACTGAAGTATTGAAGGGATTAGATCTTTCATCTACCTCTTCAAGATTGCTAGCCATTATTGCCAACGAGAGAGGCGCTCAGGATGCAGCTCAATATGAAAGTATACAATATCTTGGATTTCCGTTTTCTGTTTCTGAAACTTTTCAGCAACGCAACACCAACAGTTCAATTGAGGATGCGTTGGTGAGAGTGGAGAAAATTCAGGAGATATGTCTGCAATTGAAAAAAGCGTTTGTGGTGTATCTGTCGATGGGTTTTGGAAATCCTTATGAAGATCCCTGGTCGGAAGAAATTGTTTTTCATTGGGCCAATGAGTTGGTAAAAAGAGGTATAAAAATTTTATCACTTGCCGATACAGTAGGGGTGGCCACTGCTGAGCAGGTAGGAAAGATCACGAAATATTTGATTGAAGCATTACCTGATACAACTATTGGTGTTCATTTACATTCCAACGCTGCTAACAGAATAGAAAAACTTGATGCGGCTTATCAGGCAGGATGCAGAAGATTTGATGGTGCCTTAAAGGGAATCGGAGGCTGTCCGATGGCGAAAGATGAACTCGTAGGGAATATGGATACGGAATGGATGATCCGATTTTTCAAAGAGAAAGAAGGCAAACTTAATATCAATGAATCATCGTTAGCAGAGGCTTTAAGGATGGCAGAAAATTTATTTACATAATGAAGTCCTAAAAAAAATATTTGTACTTGTTCTCCTGGTTGTCTTGGTTGTAGTGGTGCTTGATGATGTTAACAATGATAACGACGATAACAACGACAACCATGACAACAATAATGACTCCCTATTATTTAAAGCCGAGCGATTGTATCAATGTCATCGGCAGTGCCGGCAATTTCCTTCGCTCAATAAGAAATGTTGACAATCCCGCTAAATCTTTAAAAATATAATGTTGTTGAACAGCTCCCTCTAAATATCCAGCACCGCTGGTATTACCTGTTCCTACGCGCATGCCGATCATACGACGGACCATCACGTAGTGTTTATGTCGCCAGCCGGCAAATAAATGATCCAACTCGATTAATTTATCAAGTATCTGAAAGGAGGTTTGAAAGACAGGGAAATCGCGATATAGCATGATGAATAAGGCACTTCTTCTTGCGGCGGGGGAAAGACTGTCTTCATAAGATTGCCCGAAAAGAAAATGCTCATCAAAGGCTTTGAGTTGGTTTTCTTCATTGTGCGTAAGACTCTTTTTATAGACCGATCTGTAGTCGTCCCAGAAGGGATGGTTAGCTATTTTTTCTTCTGCTTCAGGTTGATAACCTACCCAGTATTTTTCATCAAAGAATGGCATGCGTTCCAGCCAGCGATTGATCTGTTGTAATAAATTTTCAACCGATTCTTTCGCATTAATCTCTTTGTAATCGGGCTGAGTGAAACCGCCTTCGTTAGTGCGTTTATAATAATCTTGCTGATGTCTCTTCTCCATCTTTAATCCCAGCGATGCCTCCAGCAGTCGGAATTGTTTACTCTGAAATCCTGATGCGGGCGTGAGCAGATTTCTAAACTCAAGAAAATCCAGCGGCGTCATTGTATCCAATACCGCCACCTGTTGATTCAGCAATTCCATAATGCGCACCATTCTGCCTAAACGGTGACGACATAAATTCAGATCTTCACTGTTATCATCGACGGTATCTTTGTTGAATACTTTTTTTACATAGTCCAGTTCAAAAAGCAACTGTTTAAACCATAGTTCATAAGCCTGATGAATGATGATAAATAACATTTCATCATGGGCGGGTTCTTGGCCTTCTTCAAAACTCAGCGGATGCTGACAGTCGAGTAATTGTTCCAGTCGTAAATAGGAGGGATAGTATTGATTGTTATGTTGCATGGCAAGATCATTTCAAGGGGCGTAAAGTAACGGATATTTTGTGAGGTTGAAAAATGAATCATGTTGTAGGTTGTTGGTTGCAAGTTGTAGGTTTAAGCCCAAATCAGCGATTTATTTGCGCTGTCAAAATCCGTTTTATAGCCAGGGGTTTAAACCCCTGGCTATGGGGATAATTTTTTGATTACATATCTATTAAACCCCGCGGACTGGCGCAGGTCTCACGAACTGTGCCTA
>CAZZJD010000166.1:0-4627 GCA_964654305.1 uncultured Chitinophagaceae bacterium | reverse complement strand
ATATCAGATACGAATTACCAATATGGAAGGCAAGCAAATCAATATTTATCACTTAAGAATTAATAGCAATAGCCAACAATTGAAATTAATTGCCAACCAATGGCCCGATGGAATATTAATTGCTGAAATTGAACAGCATAATTTTAGGCGAGCAATCAAAGTCCTAAAAATATCCAATAAACAATAATCGTCTACTTCTCAATGTATTTTATGAATTTTTCAGAATATGTTTTTAGCAGTAATTTTGTACAATGTATTATCTGATATATGGATTACTGAAACTGTTCTCGTTTGTCCCTGTCCGAATTTTATATCTCATATCTGATTTTGTATATCTATTGATGTATTATATCATTCAGTACAGAAAAAGTATCGTGCTGTCGAATCTACAAATTGCATTCCCTGAAAAAACAATAAAAGAACATAAGAAAATTGCCCGAAAATTTTATCGGAACCTGTCTGATACTTTTATTGAAATGATAAAAATGTTGTCATGGGATGAAAAAGAAATCAAAAAACGTTTCAAAGGCAACATAGAATTATTTAATAAATGGGCAGGAAAAGAAAAAAGCATTCAAGTGGTAAGTGGTCATTATTTTAACTGGGAAATGGCAAACCTATCGGTTTCCGCGCAATCCGAGATGCCGTTTCTTGGAGTGTATATGCCACTTAGCAATCAGGCAATGAATAAAATATTCTATAATCTCAGAAACAAATTTGGCACAATACTGATTCCTGCTACCGACTTTAAAAACAAAGTGGCTCCCTATTTCGAAAAACAGTCTGCTTTAATATTAGTTGCCGATCAAAATCCCGGAGGGGCCGACAAAGGTTGGTGGATGTACTTTTTTTCAAAACCCGCGCCTTTTGTTCCAGGGCCCGCCAAAGGAGCCATTGCGAGAGATACAGTAATTATTTATGCCAATTACTACAAAATAAAAAGAGGATATTACCAAATCGACTTTGAAGAGTTGACGCAAACGCCGAGAAATTTTTCTGAAGCTACCCTAACATATATGCTTGCTAAAAAAGTAGAGTCTTCAATAAAAGAAAGGCCTGATAATTATTTATGGACACACAGAAGATGGAAACATCAATGGAGTTCAGAATATATAAACCGATGGGCTGATCAAGAAAAATCAGCACCAGTATAGATCATGACATTAATATATCCAGCACTTTAGCCACCTGTTCTATTCTTTTCCCCTGAATCATATACCAGACAAATTTTCCTTCCTTTTGAGTAGTCACAAAACCCGTACGACGCAGAATCGCCAAATGTTGTGATACAACAGATTGTTCGAGTAATAATTCCTCATACAGCTCAGTCACTGTCATCTTTTTTCTTTCTGTCAACAATGCCAGTATCTGCTGGCGAAGTTTATGATTCAAGGCTCTGAATACTAAAGTAGATTTTCTGACCAGATGTGGATCGGGGAGTGTAATTTGATCAAGAATAATATTTTCCTTTGAAGAAGCCATAGAAAGTATACTGTATCAATAAATATAAATAAAACAGACTTTACAATTGTTAGTTTCTGTGGGAAGTTGTGTGAAATTCTTTGCCGTAAAATGGAACGGCTGTTGAAAGCTGAGCAAACTGATGCTGAGTAAATGCCACTTCAGTTAACACTCTCATCATAGATGCTTTGATTTCAATATTTGAAAATATGGCATTCGAATACACACACTGCGATTGCCACTTTGTTGAACCATCGCCAAAAAAACAAATACAATCATTATTGAAATCACTATAAGAAAGCTCATCCAAAATAAGTGCTTGAGGATGCATAATGCAATTAAGATGGCTGTCATAAACTGCAGTATAAACTTCATTCCTTCTGGCATCAATCATGGGGGAAAGGTATCTGTATTGTATATTACTTTTTCTGAGCTGCTCGCCGGCTGCATGAGCCATAATTGTTAAAGTATTAAGCGTAATTAGTGGTTTTTGAATCGCAAAACAGATTCCTTTTGCGCTTGCCATACCAACTCTTAAGCCGGTATATGACCCGGGGCCCATGCTAACAGAAATAGCATCAAGATCAGATAATAACAAACCTTCTGTCTGAAACATATTATGAATGGCGGGTTGTAAAAAAGCAGCGTGTTCTTTCTGCTGAAGGCTTACTTCCTCAGCAATACATTCCCCGTTAAGTATGAGTGCGGCAGACGCTGCTTTACCACTTGTTTCAATACATAGAAAAAAAGCCATGAACCCAAAAAATTAAATCATGAATTTGTGCTGTAAAAATACCAAAATGAAGTCAGCGGAATTGATTTATGTTTGTATCATGAAGAAAGAAATTATTCAAACCAATCAGGCTCCTGCACCTATAGGGCCCTATAATCAAGCAGTAAAAAAGGGAGGCATGTTATTTGTTTCAGGACAAATTGCCATCAATCCCGCCTCCGGTGAAATTGAAAATAAAGATATACAATCAGAGACTCATCAGGTTATGCATAATATCAAATCGATCTTACAGGCTGCTGATATGGACTTCAGTCATATATTAAAAACAACTATTTTTCTTAGTGATATGTCACTATTTGCAGCAGTCAATGAAATATACGGACAATACTTTCAGGGAGATTTTCCCGCCAGAGAAACGGTAGCAGTAAAGGGACTACCAAAGAATGTAAATGTTGAAATTAGTGTCGTTGCAATGGGAGATGAATAAAAAAATCCGACAAACTGCCGGATTTTCTATCATCAGATCATTTTAATTTCTTCTTCACTACTGTCAAAAAAATGATATTGCGTGAGATGGTAATTGCTATTTCCTTTGATGCGGATCTTTTGTTTATACTTCCATGACCATTTCAATCTTTTAGAAGGTAACCCTTTTCGAAGATAGGCCTCCATAATGGGATGAACTTCCAAAATCAGATTCTTATGTTTTTGCATAAGCAGATAGTTCAAGTTTTTTTCAATCTCATCCTCAAGCACAAGTGTTGATGAAACTTTACCTGAACCACTACAACTTGGGCAAATTTCTTGTGTATTAATATTCACTTCGGGTCTCATACGCTGACGCGTTATTTGCATTAGCCCGAATTTGGAAATCTGAAGAATAGCATGCTTTGCACGATCAGCTTTCATTAATTGCTCCATTGCTTCAGCAAGCTTACGCTTGTTGTCGGGCAATTTCATATCAATAAAATCAACCACAATGATTCCTCCGATATCTCTCAGCCGGAGCTGGCGAGCAATTTCCGCAGCAGCTTCCAGATTGGTCTGTAAAGCATTTTCTTCCTGATTAGCACTTACACTTTTATAACCACTATTGACATCAATTACGTGCAGCGCTTCAGTATGCTCTATGACCAGGTACGCACCACTCGCAAGGTTTACCGTTTTCCCGAATGAAGATTTGATTTGTTTAGTGATTCCAAATATATCAAAGATTGGACTGCCGCTCTGATGACAACTTACGATATCCACTTTATCCGGAGCAATTTTTTGAATATAAGATCTTGCATCCTGATAGATATTTTTATCATTAACCACAATGCGGTTAAAATCAGCATTAAGCAGGTCGCGAAGAATACTCGTAGTCTTATCTTTCTCACCCAATATTTTAGAAGGTGGGGCTGCACTTTTAAGATTCCGTTGAATCTCCTTCCAGGTAGATACTAAATGATTAATGTCATCATGCAACTCGGCGGTGTTCTTACCTTCTGCAGCTGTTCTGACAATTACTCCAAAATTTTTCGGCTTGATGGACTCTACTATTTTTTGCAGTCGTTTGCGTTCATCTCCAGAATGGATTTTACGGGAAACGGCTACAATGTCATTGAAGGGTGTTACCACCACAAAGCGACCCGGCAGGGAAATTTCACAACTTAAGCGGGGGCCTTTAGCAGCAATAGGTTCTTTTAATATTTGTACAAGCACTGAAGGTTTCCCACCAAAAACTTCTCCGATCTTTCCGGTTTTTATAATTTCAGCTTCGTTCCTGAAACCGGAAAAATCAAGGATTTCATCATCTTTATGATTGATGTTCTGCTGTGTAAATTTGATAAGCGAGTGGATGTAGGGGCTCAGATCGGTATAGTGGAGAAACCCGTCTTTTTCAAAGCCAACATCCACGAATGCTGCATTCATACCGGGCACAAGTTTTTTGACTTTACCCAGATATAAATCGCCTACTGTAAAACTCGCATTATGACTTTCTTGATGAAATTCTACGAGATTTTTGTTTTCTAGTAATGCAATTTCAACCCCAGTAGGGGCTGCATTAATGATCAGTTCCTTGTTCACGATTTGCGTCTTTTTATTGAACCATCTTACCTCACCTGATCAAGGAAGGATGCCATCTGTGCAGTTATTAATACAAGCAACCATTAATCTACTGCACGGCAACAGAAAGCTAAGCCAAATCAGGCCTCGTCGTTGAAGATTATTTATTCTTCTTCTTATGACGATTCTTTCTCAGACGCTTCTTACGCTTATGGGTCGCGATCTTATGACGCTTTCTTTTTTTACCGCAAGGCATACTAAATAAGATTTAAGTTCAGTTAATAAATTATTTTAATGTTTCTATATAAGCCTCTAATTGGCTAATCATTTCAGGATTAGCTTTGAATTTTCCAGCGCTCTCCAATCTTTTTACTGTTTGGATAA
>CAZZJD010000165.1:0-4712 GCA_964654305.1 uncultured Chitinophagaceae bacterium | reverse complement strand
GCTGAACATAAATCTTCTGCTCTAATTTTCTCCAGCTCTTTATCTGAAAACTCATCATTAAATGGATTTTTAGAACCAAAACTGGCATAGTTTTGAATCCCCCATAAAATATAATCTTTATTTAATTTGTTGTCAGCTCTTGATTTTCTTACATCTGCAATCAGATTTTTTAAAACTTCCTGGTCTGGTTTACATTGCTGAATCAAATGCTGTAACAATTTAAAAGCTTCTTCAAAAGACTCATTCAAACCACTTAATGTGATATAGCCCGCACCAACGCTGTAAGAAACGCCCATTTTGTAAAATTGCTTCTTAATGTCATCGGCACTATACTGATCTGTTCCCAAAAAATCAATATAGCGAACCGCTAATTGAGCAGTTTTATCTTTTTTTAAATCTTCGTCTAACTCAATAATAAGTTCAAAAAGTTCATTGGTTTTATTGGGCAGATAATAAAATTTTACTCCGGTCTCCAACTCCTTAGTAGAAAGCTCTTTGTCAAAATCAATAAAAAGAGGTTTCAAACGCAATGATTCCTTTTTCTCAAAATCTCTACAAAAGTTAGACTGATCTTTACGATTCATGTCTATCGGATTGATGGTCGGTTTATCTACCTTAAAAACATTTTTATCCTCCCCGGTCTTTTTAAAGACAATACAGTAATTATTTTCACGGAAATTTTGTTTTACCCAGGAAATAAAATCTGATTTCGTTATATTGTTCATTCTGTCAAAATAATCAACATAGTCAACCCAGTTGACTCCCATCACAAAAGATTCCGACATATTCGCCGCGCGCAAAAAATTCTGATCAATACCACTGAGAAAATCTTTCTTATTGTTTTTAACAATCCAGCTGATCATATCATCATCAAACTCACCTTTTTTTACTTTTTCGAGTTCACCCAGTAATAAATCTTTAACCTGTTCGAGAGATTGACCTTTTTTGGGGTTGCCAGTTAAAATAAATTCTCCATAATCATGATGCGCGCTTCCATAGACATATGCACTCAATACTTTTTGTCCTTGTATAAGATTCAGATCAATAAGGCCAACCGTCCCATTATTCATCACTTGAGACAGAACCGTCAACATCAATTCATCTTTTGTATGATACCCCCCCGTACGGAATCCGATTGAAACAGATTCTTCTGAAGGACCATACACTTCTTTTATTTTTATTTCTGTTTGCGGCTTTTCATTGGGCATAGCCGGCGCATTTACAATTCCCGATTTTAATTTCCCGAAATATTGATCTATCCATTTAATGGTTTGATCATAATCAAAATCGCCAGCCAAACAAATAGCCATATTATTGGGGACATAGTATTTTTTAAAATAGGCATAAATACTTTTCATGGAAGGGTTCTTCAAATGTATTCCTTCTCCTATGGTTGTTTGGGTGCCATAAGGATGTGTAGGATATAAAAGACGATTCATTGTATGATATACTTTATCACCATCTTCATCCTGCGATCTATTAAATTCTTCGTATACCGCCTCCAACTCCGTATGAAAAAGACGCAAAACCAACTCACTGAATCTTTCAGATTCCAGTATCATCCATTTTTCAAGCTCTGTAGCAGGGATATCAGAAATATAAGAGGTGTTTTCAAGAAAGGTATATGCATTTGTACGTTCAGCTCCTAAACCTGTCATCATTTTATCGAACTCATTGGGGGCTGTATATTTGGCTGCAATTCCTGAAAGGCTATCAATCTGACGATAAATCAATTTCTTTTTTGAATGGTCTTGCTCTGACTTGTGTAGCTCATATAAGTCTGCAATTTGGGCAAGAATCACTTTTTCTTTTTCCCAATCCAGGCTGCCAATTTTAGAAGTGCCTTTAAAGAGCATATGTTCAAGATAATGGGCCAGTCCGGTCAGATCTGCAGGATCATTTTTGCTGCCTGTTTTCACAGTGATAAAAGTCTGAATACGAGGCTTGTTTTTATTTACAGAAAGATAAACTTTTAATCCGTTTGACAGCGTATAAATCCTGGTACCCATAGGGTCATTAGATACGGATTCATACGTGTAATACTGAGCTTGGAGTTGAAAGGCAACAAAGAGAAAAAAGAATGTCTGAATAGATTTACTTAGCAGTTGCATGGTTGGTGATTTTTTGAATTTTTCGAAAGCTAAAAATATAAAAAGAAAGTAGTTAACCCCATTAAAGCATAATAAATAAGCAAAATATACTGTTCCCAATTAAATTGACCTCAATGCCTCTACCCCCAATCGATATCCATTCATTCCCAATCCGCTAATCGTGCCCTTGCATTTGGCAGAGACGTGGGAGATCTTTCTGAAATCTTCTCTCGAATGCACATTGGAGATGTGAATTTCAATCACAGGAGTTTTGATGGCAGCAATCGCATCACCAATAGCCACTGACGTATGCGTATATCCCCCGGGATTAAATAAAATCCCATCGCAATCAAATCCTACACGATGGAGCTCGTTAATTAATTCACCTTCTACATTACTTTGGAAATATGAAAACTGTACCTGCGGATATTGCTGTTGCAAGGACTGATAATACGATTCGAAAGACTGAGTTCCGTACACATCCGGCTCTCGCTTTCCGAGTAAATTCAAATTGGGTCCGTTGATGATTGCGATCTTCATAGATCTAATTTAGTTCTTATTCCGAGAGTTGGAATATTTTTTTCATATTACTTTATCAGTCAAAGGTTAAAAGCTAAAACCAAAAAATGATTTCATGGTGTCAGTTACAATTGACAAACTAGAGAACAGTCTCGTCAAAGACGAGACGGACAACCTGACAACAGCAAAGCAGACATCAAGAACGAAAGAATATTTGTAAACTATTTTTTCTTCCCTTCCCGGATCATCTGAACAAACTGATCAAAAAGATAGCGGGAATCATGCGGACCCGGGGTGCTCTCTGGATGATATTGTACTGAGAATGCAGGACGATCTTTCATACGAATACCTTCAATAGATCCATCATTCAGATTAATATGCGTGATTTCAATATTGTCGGCTTTTTTAACCGCCTCCGGATCTACTCCAAAACCATGATTCTGGGTAGTGATCTCACAATAACCTGTAATCAAATTTTTTACTGGATGATTCAAACCTCTGTGTCCGTGATGCATTTTGAAAGTAGGAATATCATTGGATAAAGCCAGTAACTGATGACCCAGACATATACCGAAGGTGGGTTTCTTATCTTTAAGTAATTCTTTAATTGTAGTAATGGCATAATCCATGCTGGCCGGATCACCAGGACCATTGGAAATAAAATAGCCATCAGCTCCATATGATCTAACTTCTTCTGCACTAGTTTTTGCAGGGAATACTTTTAATTGTGCCCCTCTTTCTACCATACACTGCAAAATATTTTGTTTAGTACCAAAATCAAGTACAGCAATTTTAATATCAGCCTGTGCATCACCCATTTCATAGGATTCCTTCGTGCTTACTGTACTCGCCAATTCAAGTCCGGCCATGGAAGGAACTTCGTTTAACATCAGCATTAACTGACTTTCATCTAAAATCTCAGAGGATATAATGCAGTTCATAGCTCCTTTGGTACGCACATGTGTTACCAACGCTCTTGTATCAATATCTTCGATCGCAACGATCTCCTGTTTTTCAAGATAACTTTGAAGCGAGTCGTCAGCCACATATCTGGAATAGCGATCCTCTAGATTGCGACCTATCAGGGCTTTAATTTTAACACTATTACTCTCAACATCTTTTGCATAAGTACCGTAGTTACCTGTATGCACATTATTCATAATAATCACCTGTCCGGTATAACTGGGATCCGTAAATACTTCCTGATAACCGGTCATTCCGGTATTGAAACAAATTTCTCCGGAAGCCGTTCCAATTTTTCCAAAAGCTTTTCCAACAAAAACATTGCCGTCTTCCAGAACTAGTAATGCTTTTTGAGTTCCTGTGGGTAAATGAGTGGTCGATTGTTGCATATTGTTGCAAAATAAAAGAGGCCTTACGAAATGCAAGGCCTCTGAATGTGATTTTTTTTCAACATTAATTATTCTGCAGGAGCTTCTTCTGCAGATGCTGAGGCCTGTTCTGCCGCCGGTGCTGCAGTTTCTTCTGCAGATGCTTTCTTCTTAGCGCCACCTGCACGACGTGTTTTCTTAGCCGGTGCTGCAGCTTCTCCTTTGCCTTTGCCATAGATCTCATTGAAATCTACCAGCTCAATCATAGCTTGTTCAGCATTATCACCAACACGAATTCCCAGTTTAATAATTCTGGTATATCCACCGGGGCGTGCTGCAATCTTTTCAGCAATAACATCAAACAACTCTTTTATCGCCTCTTTATTCTGCAAATAACTGAATACGATTCTACGGCTATGCGTTGTATTGTTTTTGGATTTTGTTAAAATTGGTTCAATCCATGTGCGCAATGCTTTTGCCTTAGTTAAAGTAGTAACGATTCTTTTGTGACGAATCAACTCGATCGCTAGATTGGCAAGAAGCGCTTTTCTGTGAGAAGCCGTTCTGCTCAGATTTTTAATTTTGTCTCCGTGACGCATGACATTTTATATTTTTCCTTGTTCAAGGATGGAGCGTGTCGCTCCGGTTTACAATAGAGGATACCGTGTCAGGAATTATCCTCTTTATCTAAAATAATTAATCGATATTATCCAAACCCATTTTCACCAGATCCATTCCGAAGTGTAAGCCTCTTTCACCCAACACTTGTTCA
>CAZZJD010000164.1:0-4716 GCA_964654305.1 uncultured Chitinophagaceae bacterium | reverse complement strand
ATTGGATTCCTCATCAAAACGTGCCCGTAGTTCGAGCATCACGGTAACTTTTTTGCCGTTTCTGGAAGCATTAATCAGCGCATTGATGATTTTTGAATTTTCAGCCAGACGGTACGCAGTGATTTTTAATTCATTCACATCCGGATCCATGGCCGCTTCTCTCAGCAAATCAATAACTGCATCAAATGAATGATAGGGGAAATGCAGCAGTACATCCTGCTTTTGGATCACATCACTGATGGGGGAGAAGTGTTGTAATAACGGATGATGAAACGGCTTTTTCCGAGTAGTCTTGGCGCTGAATACTTCACGCGGGAAATCCATAAAGTTTCTGAAATTATGAATCCTTCCTCCCGGAATAATTGCATCCTGCTTTGATATATTGAGTCGTCTGATCAGATGTTCCAGCAGACCGGCATTGATCTCCCGGTCGTAAATAAAACGGACGGGTTTTGCCTTGCGTCTGTTTTTTAATCCTTTTTCTATTTTTTGTATTAAGGATGAACTGACATCATTATCTATATCAATCTCTGCATCTTTGGTCACTTTAATGATATGTGCTTCATAATGATCGTAACTCATGAAGGAAAAGATCCTGGGGAGACAATGACGAATGATATCTTCCATCAGGATGATATCATGTTTGCCCGGGGCAGAAGGCAGTTTGACGAAACGGCGCTTGTTGCGGGAAGGCACTTCAATGAGCGCATATTTTTTATTATAGGCGTTATTGCTCTGGCGCAAACAAACAGCTAAGTACAGTGATCGCTCTCTCAGATAGGGCATTTGAGACGTGCTCTCGATCATCAGCGGAATAACTTCCGATTCGATCTCTTCATCAAAATATTGTTCGATAAATTTTTTCTGTTCGCGATTGAGTTGTTTTTCCGTAACCAGCCGGATGCCTTCTTTTTTCAGATCCTGCTGCATATGCTGCCAGATACGCTGGAATTCATTCTGCTGCTCCAGTACCACTTCCTGAATCTGATCGAGAATTTTTTTTGGATTCTTTTCCAGATACATTTTGTTCTTCGTCTTATGACCAAGCTGCATCATGCGTTTAAGCGTGGCTACGCGTACGCGAAAAAATTCATCCAAATTATTGGAGAAGATGCCCAGGAAACGTATCCTTTCTCTGAGAGGAACGGTCGGATCATTGGCTTCCTGTAAGACTCTGGCATTGAATGAAAGCCAGCTGATGTCTCGTATGTTTTTTTGATTATCCTTCTTTTCCATATACACAATCAGACTACTAAATTAAGAAGCAGTCCGATGTGGTTATGTTAAATTTTCCGTTGCTTTATTCTTTGTTCCTTCCGTTAATGTTGTATGATCATCTTTATGACGCGGCTTTGTTGTCCGATGGTATATTGTACTGTATATAACCCGCTGGGCAAATGGGCTCCATTATAACGGTGACGGATAAGCCCCCCGTTGTTTTGTGTTGCGAATTCATTAACCAGTTTGCCATATGCATCCATTATTTTAATTTTTACCGGCTGTAAACTCAGTGTTCCGGTCTGAATATTCAAATCAAATTGACCGTTATTGGGATTCGGGTAAACTTGTTCCTTTAAAACGATCAGGTTGAGGTCTTCTGTACTGGTTGGACCGCCCTGTGGACTTGCTTTGATACAGCGCACGGTGAACCCGTTTCTTTTGTCGTTAATAATGGCTCTGTAAATTGAGGCATTATCGTAACTAAAGCTTCTGACTGTAATGATATCTGATCCTGGGTTGGGGGCAGCCCACAAATAGGCATAATTATTGATTTCCTGGAAATTGCCATTATTGTTGCGTTGCCCACCACCGATAATTGA
Organism: uncultured Chitinophagaceae bacterium; assembly: GCA_964654305.1. GTDB lineage: Bacteria > Bacteroidota > Bacteroidia > Chitinophagales > Chitinophagaceae > Lacibacter. Next base: position 2,896 of record CAZZJD010000164.1, on the reverse strand, counting down.
TAACCCACTGCTATTGGTGGCGCCTGCATTGGGGGCCGACCAATATTGTGTTCCTGTACTTTTCATGCTTCCGCCGGCAGAACCTGACTGAATACAATCCGAGCAATTAATAAATGCAATGGGATCAAGGGTTGAGATCAGGGTATTCCATTCAGCATCAAAAGGAACACGCCAACCTACAGGACAAACATTTCGGTTATCGGTTACGGCAAAGCCACTGTAATATTTACCATATGGACAATCTTTTGAATTTTCATTGTTGTAACTGGCCACATCTGTACTCGGAATTGGGTCTCCGTTGCGGTACACCGTGGTCTTCAGGTTTTCTGCCATCCATTCCTGATCGCCGATCTTGATGGTTTTATACTGATTTCCTTGTTGATCATTCATAACTCCATAGGTTAGAGTGGGGTTGTGGACACTTACTCCAGGGCAGGTGTGAGGAGATGTGGTGCCGCCTGAGTTGACCGTTAGGATGCCACTCACAAAATTTGTTCCATCCCAATTGTTGCCTCCTGAACTGCTATATCCACCATAATAGAAAGAACCATTGTTGCGCTGGAACCGGCTCGCATAAAAATAAACACCAGGTGCTAGATTACTTCCTATTACTGCTTTATATTCATCATTGTTCCCTGCCTGTTTATGAAAAGTAGCCGGAATCCAATTGGTCCATGAAGCAGGGCCACTATTAAATGGGGAAATTCCGATCTCTGCTTTTATACCCGCTCCGGCACCCGGAGCTTCCGTTAGGTCTTTGGCATAAATCTGTGCATAAATATCTGCAGTTCCTCCCTGATTAATGGTGGCTGCGCCCGGAAACTGAATATTGACATAGTCTATCGTGCTGGGTGCTTCAACAATATTCAAGACCCCACTTACAAAAGTTGTTCCGTTCCAGATGTTACCACCGGAAGCATTATACCCTCCGTAGTAGAAAGGGCCTCCGTTTCGCTGGAAGCGACTGGCATAATAATATGTTCCGCGACCAAGATCATTTCCGATGGTTGCAACATATTCATCATTATTGCCCGACTGTGTATTGAAAGTAGCAGGTATCCAGTTCGTCCATGTGGCAGGATTCGTATTGGAACTACTATAACCGATCCACGCGGTGATGCCTGCACCAGCTCCCGGCGCTTCTGTCAATCCAGCCGTGTAAACCTGTGCGTATACATTTACAGCTATTGGAAATCCTACTTGTGGAGCTGTGATAGAGCCGGGGAATTGCAGGTTGACAAAATCTATGTTCGTTGGAACAGGAGATGTTGTAGTGGTGAAAGTTACTTCGTTTCCATAAGCTACACCAGCACTATTGATCGCGTAGGCACGCAGATAATAAGTGGTTCCTTCGGCAAGCCCGGTGAGGTTGGACGTGAAAGCGCCAAGACCACTACCGGAAGCTAATTTATTATTGACAACAGTTGGATTTGGAGATGTATTCCAGCAAACACCTCTTTCGGATACTGATGCTCCACCGTCTGCTGTAACATTTCCACCACTCGTTACAGTTGTTACCGAAATGTTGGTGGCTGAATTTGTGGTCAAGCTTGGTGTGGTTGTATTCTGAACAGCATCACGTAAACAACGGATCGAGGCACCCACAGTTTTGTTAGCAGAAAATATGGTGACTTGTTCGCCTATTAATGGTGAACCGTCAATGTTATTTTCAGTATATTCATCGTCATTCGTTACGCGAATATAAAATGAGGATGCTGTTCCGTTATTTTGACTGAAAGTCCAATAATACGTAGTGGTTCTCTCAGAAAAACTATTAAGAGGTGAAGAAGTTCGCCAGCCGGCAGGGATAGCAGAAAAGCCCGAACTGTTTGTTGCATTATTTGGACCTGTCCAATAATCTGTTCCTGTATTTCTTACTTTAGATCCACTGAGAGATACTTGAGCAACAAAGGGAACTGAATAGGTTTTTGGGTCAAGAAATTTCAAAAGATCCAATGATTCATTATAGGATGGCAAGTGCCAGCCGCTTGGACAGATATTTCTGTTGTCAACCGCTGCAAACCAATTATAAAGTTTTCCGTAAGGACAATCATTATTAGGATCATTCTTATAAAAACACCAAGCGGATGAACTCAGTTCTCCCCATTGGTTTCCTTCAATTTGAGGAATCGGATCTCCATTTCTGTAGATGGTAGTTTTTAGATTTTCAGCCATCCACTCTTGTGAACCAATTTTAATCGTTTTGTAAGCATTACCTTGTTGGTCGGTCATTGACCCGTAGTTAAGGGTTGGGTTATGGACATTGACTGCTCCGCAGGAATGTGAAGAAAGGGGTGCAGGAGATGTTGCAAAACGAACGATCGGACCATAGCCGATCCCGGCACTGTTGATGGCATAAGCTCTTACATAGTATACGGTACCAGGGGTGAGTCCGGTTAGTGAAGAACTGTAGGTGCCTATTCCATTGCCTGAAACAACTTTGCTATTTGAGGTGGTAGGGTGAGTAGAGGTACTCCAGCAAATGCCTCTTTCCGTTACAGATCCTCCACCGTCTGTAACGACTTCTCCACCACCAAGAGCGTTATTGCTTGAAATGGCGGTGATGGCTTGGGTATTTAAAGAGGGGGGGCTTATACTAACATCTTTAATGCAACGAATGGGTAAACCACTTCGTTTTTCCATATCTACTCTGAAAGTTTCGCCTGTGGCATTATTCATTTTACGAGTCCACGCATAATTATCTAAAAAAGAAGTAGAACTCCAAAAACCTGTCGAACCTATGTTATCCTCACTACCCGTATATTTTCTTTCACCGGTTGCCAGTGCGGAGAATCCGCTGCTATTGGTTGCATCTGTATTCTTGGAGGGCCAATAAGTGGTTCCTACACTTTTAAGCTTACTTCCTGCAACTGCAGTACCACCTAAATTAATTTCC
>CAZZJD010000163.1:0-4789 GCA_964654305.1 uncultured Chitinophagaceae bacterium | reverse complement strand
GCCGTATATGTTGCCTGATCGTTATTATACCAGCACATCATAGGTTGTTGCAGTGGGTTGCCATTATTCCAATTATTCGCCCATTGCGTATTGTCGGTGACAACCGGAATATTACTGCCATCTCTGTACTTGGTAGTACGCAGATTCTCCGCCATCCATACTTGCGTACCAATGGTGACTGTTGGGTAGGTATTGCCGGAGGCGTCGGTGACTGTAATTTCAACCGATCTGCTCAACGTACAACTTTGTCCGCCGATACTCAATGCAAAACTCGCTGTTCCGCTCGTTGCAGGCGTGCCGGTGATAGTATAGTTGAGCGTACCCGCACCATTTACCAGCGTACCTGCTGCTAGTGTGGCCGTTAAACCGGTTACTCCGGTAGAGCTGATGTTTTGTGCAGCATAAGTTTCGCCATTGCCACCGGTGTAGGGAACCACACTATTCACACCGCTTGCCGCGACTCCTGGCTTAAGTGTGCCGATATTGGTGGCACCTGCGCAGTTGAGCGTAGTAATTAGTGGCGGACAAACACCTCCGGTTGTCCAGGTAAGCATGCCGTTGCAGATAGTGAGCGTTTGACCATTACTCCCTGGGCTCAACATTACCCAAGAAGTTCCATTCCAATACATTATTTGATTTTGAGCTCCCCCAGAAGGAAGACCATTACCCGCAAATTTTGCAGAATCAGACCTCCTCGCATTGGCTGCATTATTTGCCTCCAACGCATAAGGCACACTCAACAATTGTGATGTTCCTGTAATGGTATAATTAGTGCCATTATTCGGATCCGTTTCTGTTCTTAAGAAGTATGTTCCGTTCCCCCAGTTGATTGAAGAGAAAGTTCCTGTTTTATTTGTTCCCTCACCAATTTCAATACTCACCAATCCATTTGCATTGGTTGTAGCAGAATGTAATTCACTGTAAACAGATGTTCCAGGATTATTTCCTTGTAAAATAGAAATTCTCATTTTCACTGGAGCATTCGTTACAAGATTGTTGGATGCATTCCTAATAACAGCTTGGTAGCTCATCTTTTGTGGAGCTTGTGCAAAGAGGTTAATGCTGATAAAAACGGTAGCAATGAGTGTTAATAGCTTTTTCATATTCAGTGTTTTGATGTTGTTTTTAGTGGCTCAAAGATAGGGAGGGATTAATCTTTAATACAACGAACGGAAAAACCGTGTTGCTTTTGGATATTTTGTCTTTGCACTGCACCGTTAGTACAATTGAGGTAGCGATACCAGGAATTGAAAGTATTGTTCTCCGTAGAACTCCACCAGTAACCAGAGTTTCCAACACTTAAGTAATACCCTGTACGAAAACCGCCAGGAAGCCCTGAAAAACCTGAGCTATTCGTAGCGTCTGTATTCGGACTTTGCCAATACTGCGTGCCCGTGGTTTTCATTTTACTACCTGCCGTGTAACTTTGAGTATTTTGAATTCCCGCTGCAGTTGGATTATAGGTTGGGTCCAAACTTTCAATCAACAGATTCCATTCCGCATCTGTTGGTATATGCCAGCCATTAGGGCAAATATTTTTATTACCATTGGTAGAAGGATTGATTGCATACCAGTTGTATAATGCTCCAAATTTATTGGCTGTATATGTTGCCTGATCGTTATTATACCAACACATCATAGGTAATGTGGTACTATTGTTATAATTATCCGACCATTGTGTATTGTCGGACACAACCGGGATATTACTGCCATCTCTATACTTTGTAGTACGCAGATTCTCCGCCATCCATATTTGATTACCAATCTTAACCGTAGGGTAAGTGTTGCCTGAAGCATCTGTTACTGTACCAGAATTGGTGTTGTTATCATTATTGTTGTTGTTGTCATCTTTCTGACATCCCCAAAAAAAAATTCCTGCAAAGAGGATAAAGAGCATTTTTCTCATAGCTGTATGTGTTTAGATTTCGCAATGGAGTGACTTTTGTTATTTGTTGATTGAATTGATTAGTTGTTAACTTTTAACTATTATAGTATAGTATAAACTGCTCCAGCATTTGCCGTATAAATATTATTGCCTATAAATTTATAGTCTCCGCTACTAGATGATTTTAATTCTCCGTTGATATAAATACTAACTGTTGCTTTACCACCAACATTGCTTGTTAGGCCTACGGTTTGAATACTTATAGATGCAGGTCTATTTTGGTTTGTATAAGCAAATTCTTTACTCCACTTATTGCTCCCTATACCAATTTTATATTCAGTATTTGGTGAGCCTGTTTCATTTGAATAAACTACTGCACAATCAGTAATATTTCCAGAAGAAACTAATTCATATTTAATTTTTATCCCATGGTTTGAACTTGAGTTAGATGAATCCTTGTTGCAACCCGAAAAGATAATAGCTGTAAAGATGATAACTAGAAATTTTCTCATAGCTGTGTGTTTTAGTTGATAACTATTTTAGCAAACCAAAGCTAAGCCATATCACTGATATTTCATTGCCTACTCCTCAATCTATGCAAACTTATTGCAAACCAATTATTTATCATTTTCTAAACCATTTCACATGCAACAAAATCAAATCGCTGAAATATCCATCAGCTATACTCCCTCACGTTATAATCAGGCAAAAATTCAAACCACCGAAGAAGCGCACAATGTGCTGAAAGAATTCTTCGCACAGGGTACTATTTCTTTGCATGAACAATTTGTCGTGATCTATTTGAATGCCTGTCACAATGTATTGGGCATTTACACTGCTTCCAAAGGAGATATCACAGGAACAGTTGCTGATATACGATTGATATTAGGCGTTGCGCTTAAAACAGCCTCTACCGCAATGGTCATCGCGCACAACCACCAATCTGGAAATCTTCAACCACAACTAGCAGATGAAGTATTAGCGAAGAAGCTAAAGGATGACGCTTCTCTTTTGGATGTAAATCTCCTGGATCATTTAATTGTAAGTGATAAAGGATTTTACAGATTTACTGATGAGGGGAAGATGTAAGAAAATACCGCTCTGAATAAGGGCGGCATTTAAAATTTATTTACGACAATTTCTACTTCAGAAATTGATTAATATTTCGATTCCTAATTCACGACCACTATCTTCATCTGCTGTTCGATATCGCCGCTGTTTAATTTCAGTATGTAACTTCCGTTACTGATGTTGGCGTTTCCGAGATTGATATCATAAAAATTTTCGCCTGCTATAATACTTACTGCGCGACTATAAACTACTCTCCCTTGTATATCCAGTAAACGTAACTCACCTTTAGATGCTGTGGAAGTACAGTAATTGATCTGAAGTACATTGCTTGCGGGATTGGGATAGACTTTTAAAACTCTTGATCTGACTCCTGCATTCGTCACACTCGTTGATATCGGCAGAATAGTAATTGTAAACGATTTCGAATCTCCAATACAATTCCCATTTTTTGGCGTAGCGATAATTGTCGCTAATGAAGGAGCATTACCTATATTTATTACGGTAAACGAATTGATATTTCCAGTTCCGGAAGCAGGTAATCCTATACTGGTGTTTGTATTTGTCCAATCAATGGTCGTGCCCGAAGGATTAACTTCAAAAATAGTTCCCGGGTATATGCTGTTATTTGTTAGGGTTTGATTAGAAGGCTGAGTTAGAATTGGACCGGTAACGGTAAAATTAGCCTTATAATTTGCTCCGCCGTTATTTGAGTAATGTCTGCCCGGACAAATATCATTTGAATTATAATCAGCTTGTGTATATACTTCAATGGTGTAGACACCCGGAGTCAGCCCGGTTAAAATATTGATGTTATTGGTAAATGATTGCCATCTTTGGTTTTGGCCAACGGCACATATTGCCCCTGGTAAATTTTCTATAAAAGGAAGATTGATTTCAGTGAAACTTCCGGAAGCGGAAGTACCGGAATAAATTCTGTATAATAATTTTCCGTTGACCACATTATTCGGTGGACATTTAGTGGTTTTGTTCTCTCCGCCGGAAATAACCAATGAAGCACTTTGACAGAATGTGCCAAGATTTGCTCCCTGAAAATTTGGCAAATAGGATGATGATGCGCCATGAAGATTAAAGAATGAATTTCCACCGCCGTAATTCAGTATAATATAACTTTCAAATATTCCGGAAAGGACGCTGCTGTTTACAGAGAAGGTTGCTTTGTAATTTGATCCTCCATTGTTCGATGTGGTTGTGTTGACTGGAGTTCCGGTACCGGTATTATAGTCTGAAGTAGTATACATTTCCAAAGTGTAGTTCCCGTCACATAATCCAGAAAGTAAATTTATGCCGGCATTATTAAGCTCCCATGTTTGATTTGTACAAGATGAGTTAATGGGAGAAGGGGTATTTGACCCGACTATAAAATTAAGTACAAGAGGCAAAAAGGGGTTACTTGGTGCGGTTCCGGTTGGATAGATACGGTAATATACGCTTCCATTCATAACTTCATTTGGAGGACATTTTAATGTTCTGTTCCGACCTCCTTGCAGTATTAACGTATTATTGGAGTGAAATGTGCCGAAATTCGCTCCACTAAAATCAGGGTTTCCTGTTGATGCGCCAAGATCATAAAATACATTTCCTGAACCCATATTAATAATCGCAAAACTTTCAGATATACTTATTTGCCCCATTAAATAATGAAATGAAATAAAAAAAATGAAACTTAAGAAATATCGCATGTTAGCTAGTTATAAAGGTTATTCTTAAATGGGATGGGAAGATATTATATAAAAATAAATACAGCAAAATAAATTCTCAGTAATAAGTCGTGTAGGAAATGTAGTCTTCAATTATTCAATTTTCATAGTTCTT
>CAZZJD010000162.1:0-4802 GCA_964654305.1 uncultured Chitinophagaceae bacterium | reverse complement strand
GGTATTGCTCATTTTGCTGTAATCGTTCAACTTCTTCTTTCTTTTGTTCTGCCCATTCGGATACTTCCTTACTAACTTCCTCAAGACTTTTTTCGGGAAGGACAGATTTAATAAAAAATTCTTCTCTTTTGGTGGCTTTGGTTTGAGAGATGAGTTTGTAGATGAGTTTGATCCGGCTGTAAATAAATCGGTTGGTAAAATACAGAATCAATCCAAAGCTGATCCAGAACAGAATACTAAAACTGATGAGTGCCACGCTCCATAGATCAGTTGCCCACCAGGCACCGATCCCCACCAAAAAAGAAATGGCGAAGGCGTTGATGGCAGCGATTTCCCCGGGTTTTAGATTTTTGTTACGGAGCATGGGACAAAGATAATGTAGTTGTAGTTTGTAGGTTTGAACTAGAAATAAACAACCTACAACTTACAACATACTGCTTTCTTAGGCATTCAACTCAAACTTATACCCTACACCCTTAATGGTTTTGATGCAGTCGAGGCCCATTTTTTGGCGGATCTTGCGGATATGTACATCGATGGTGCGGTCGCCGACGATAACATCAGAGCCCCAAACCTGATTGAGGATTTCATGGCGCAGAAAAACGCGGCCCGGTTTAGAGGCGAGCAGTATCAGTAACTCAAATTCTTTTTTTGCAAGAATGATCTCTTGCTTATCAAGCCTGACAATAAATTGCTCTTTGTCAATTGTGATATTACCTACTTTAATAACAGGATCTTCGTTACGGGCAGTTCTGCGAAAAAGGGCATTGATACGGCTGATCAGTATTTTCGGACTGATAGGTTTGTTGATATAGTCATCGGCGCCATATTCAAGACCTTTTACATGGCTGGACTCATCACTGATTGCCGTTAGCATGATGATGAGTGTATTCGAAAATTCAGACTTACTGCGCAACAACTGACATACTTCCATTCCGGTTTTATGCGGCATCATCACATCCAGAATAATTAGATCTGGCTGATGTTTCAAGGCTAGCTCGATGGCTTCCAACCCGTCCTTAGCTTTAATGACGTTGTAACCTTCTGTTTGTAGATTATAACCGACGATCTCAAGAATATCCGGTTCGTCGTCGGCAATGAGAATTTTTTTCTTTCCGGAATCCATGTGTTAATGTTATGGCAAAGTTAGTTGCCTGATTAGAATGGGCCTTATTTCTCAATATTATTTAATTGTTAACCCGTAATTTAGATCGTTTTATTAAAGGGCCTAATTTTGTAATATGCAAGGAAATTCCGTTCACATAAAATTCTTTTCCTTCTTTTTGTCGGGATTCATTTTTTCTCTTTTAGTTATCCTCTTTCCGCAGAAAAATTTGGCTCAAAACCGCATAATTACTGATACATCACTGCCTGTAATACCCATGAATCGTATCTTATGGCATGAGCAGATTGATAAAGAGCAAAAAAGAATTGATAAAATAGACGGCAAGACTGATGGAATTATTAAACTGGTTCAAAATGAAGACATCAATGTTCAGGTGGCAGATGCCGTTTTTCGAAGAGTAGATGAATTGCAACTGGAAGCAGAGAAAAGAAATACTGATCATAATACTAAAATCGGATATCTCAGAGGTTTAAAGGAATTATTACAGGAATATCAGAAACAGGTAAAATTGAAGCGGGTAATGGCTGTGCACGCACCTGTGCTGATAGAAAGTTTTGACAGCTGCATGCAGTTGATTTCCCGGAAAACTTCTGTATTGCCCGTTATTCAATCCATTCCATATCAGGCCGCAGAGCCATTATTACCTTTATTTTATGCAGAAAAAGATCTTGCTGAAATCAAAAAGCTGATCTTTTTGAAAAAAGTAAATGAAGATCCCAAAAATATTTTGCTTGAGATTGCTCCTTATGAGGCTGAACCCTTTGCCGATAGCCTGATTGTAGAAGCAGCACTCAACAATCCGATGGATGTGTACACTTATGCGCAGGCATCCAAAACAGCGCAGGCGAGAATAATACGCAGATCTAAGGATCGTCGTGTACAGACGATTGCAAAATTAAGTGAGCGGCTAAACGGGACTTTGTTTTTACCTTTTCTTGATGCTTTTATTAATGGGAATATTTCACTTGATTCCGTGAACACCGTTGTGGAAAGTCCGGCAGCCTACTATCGCTTGTTGGTACAAACGCAGATTCGATATCAACAACGGATTACTGCTGGAGATACGATTTTAATGTCGGTTGCATTAACGGATATGCTGAAGCGTCAGGCTACCGATGCCTTTGTAAATGTGATGAATGAATTACATGATGCTACCGAGGTCGTTCGTTTCAGAGTGGCTGAAAGTTTAACAGCGCAAGAGATCTATTATATTTTAGCATCTACCGAAGAGGTAATTTATACCAGTACCTATACGAATTTGTTCAAGCGCATGATGGATCGGGCCCCTGGAAGGAGAAGTGATTCCTTACTGATGTCGGTGCATATGGATCGGTTTAAGAAGTTCATTAAGATGGCTGCCAATTATAATCGTCTAGATGAATTTTTGAAAGCGATGCCTGAATTAAGAGGGCGTCAGCTAATGTATGCATTTGCTAACGGGTTACAGAAGGCAGGTTCACTTGAAGATGCTGTAGATGTTGCGGATAGTTATGGGAGTATTATTGATCCTGAATTGAAAGATTTTATCAAGATGCAGATTCGTGTGAATTATGAAAAGAGTATGCAGACAGGTGATAAAAAAGGAACTGTAATTTATCGAATTTTAGATAAGCTGTTTCAATCTTCGGAAGATTCAACCATCAATCTTTCTGCCGAATTAGGTATTCCTTCTGTTTATAGAGTAGATCATGAGTCGCTTGCCGATGATAGTGGTCGGGTGGTGCAGCAAGTATTCTTTTATGGAGATGAAGATGGAATCACATCCTATAAAAATTTTATGGGTTTGTTTCAATCAAAAACTGATTGGGAGGTAATAAAAGGAGCAGACTGGGTAACGATTCGTTCTTTACATAGTAAGCCGTATACTATTTATGCGAATCTCCCGCTTGATCATGAGCAGGATCTTGATCAGAAGGCTCAGGAAAAGCTGCTCAATTATTTATCAAATAACAATATCATGCCATCGATTGTGGTGCATCGTGGGCATAGTTATCATTTGAAATATACCATCCGGCAGATGATGTCTTCTTCTCGAATAGTTATGTTGGGCTCCTGTGGTGGCTATCAGAATCTCGCCAAAATTTTGAATGTGAATGAAGATGCGCATATCATATCTACGAAACAGGTGGGTAGTTACTCGGTGAACGAACCGATCCTGCGTTTAATCAATGATAATGTTCGCAACGGTAAGAATATTGAGTGGATTTCATTGTGGGATCAGGTAAATATTTCTGTGAAAAATGATCCCAAGGCATCTATACTCATCAAAGATTATGTACCGCCGCATAAAAATTTAGGTGCCTTATTCATCAAAGCATACCGAAAGGTGAGTGGGGAGGGATGAGCAAGTTGAGGGTTGTAAGTTGTAGGTTTTTTTCGTTGTTCGTTAATCGTTTCTCTTTGCACAAAAAAACAATATCCTAAAAACAAATTTTAGGTTTTTACTCATTGCTGTCCGGGGAAAAATGAAATAAGACAATAGGTGATTTAATAATTGACTTTAATTGATATGATTCATTATCACAGAGACGCAGAGTCTCGAAGCCACAGAGAGCATCATGTTGAGCGTTAGCGAAACATCTCATGTATAAAAGACTGCTCCATGAGGACTTCCTTCGCATATGCTTGCCGTTTACGCTTTGCTACGGGACAGGCAGGATGTTGCTTCATTACTTGACCCTTCTATTTGTTGCATCAACTCTTTCAGTTCGGGTTCGCTGAGGTAGCGCCAGGCGCCGGAGGCAAGTGAGCCGATTTGAATATGCATGATGCGGATTCTTTTCAGGGAAATTACATTGTAATCAAAAGCTTCACACATTCTTCGGATCTGGCGGTTAAGACCTTGTTTGAGAATGATGTTGAAAGTCCTACTGCCTACTTGACGTACTTTACAGGGAAGGGTGGTAGTGCCGAGAATACGAACGCCCTTGCTCATTTTTGAGATGAAATCAAGAGAGATCTTTTTATTAACGGTTACAACATATTCTTTTTCATGAGCATTGCCTGCTCGTAGGATTTTATTGACGATATCACCGTTATTGGTAAGAAACAATAGTCCTTCAGAATCTTTATCGAGGCGTCCGATGGGGAAGATCCTTTTGGGGTGTTTGAGAAAACGTATCACATTGGTTTTATCTTTTTCATCGGTGGTACAGGTGATTTGAAGGGGTTTGTTAAGGGCTATGATGAAGGTATTGTCTTTGTTGGGCTTTGAAAATTTAAGTAACTCATCATCTACATAGATCTTATCTGTGAGTAATACGCGTGAGCCCGGCAGTGCAATATTTTCATTCACCATAACGCGGCCCTGTTCAATCAGCTTATCCGCTTCTCTGCGTGAGCAGAAGCCTGAGGCGCTGATGCGTTTGTTGAGACTGATAGATTCGGGCTGTGGCATGGATGCGAAATTAAATGATTAGTAGGTTGGATGTTGTGTGTAGAAGGTTGAAGGTTGCATGTTGTTGGTTTTTTTGCTCGCTCATTCGATTAGTATGTATTCTCCTCTTTGAGAGTTTATCCCGATTTATCGGGAGGGTGCAGGGGGAGGTCATATTACAGCTACCTGCTAACAGCTTATTTCAATTTTCATTTTGCACATACTGTTATTGACTGTATTTTTGCCGCGGAGAGATGGCAGAGCGGTCGAATGCGGCGGTCTTGAAAACCGTTGACTGTA